>CBFGJQ010000434.1:0-19936 GCA_965649095.1 Caldifarciminota bacterium
CAAGGTTGATGGTTATACAAAGGATATGGAGGAGAGCGCCGCGGGATTGATTGATTATCTGATTGAACACTATCATAAGAGGAAGAAATAATGGAATTGAGAGAAAAGAAAAAATCTGCCCCCAACATTCCCACCGCATCTATGGGTGATATTGCATTTTTGATCATTATCTTCTTTATGACTAGCACCGTCTTCACCCGGGAAAAGGGAATAAAGATGTTACTACCAGAAAGAACCGAGACCGAGGTCAAGGTTAAGCCCGAGAATATTGTCAGTATCCTGATCAATCCGGAAGGGGCATTGAGACTGAAGGCAGTAGGTTATGAAAGTTATGATATTACACCCGGGCAGTATTCTGAGATAAAGAGAATAGTTGAAGAGAAATTGCTTGAGCGTGATACATTGCTTGTGGTCTCTTTAAAGACAAGCCGGGACGCACCATATAAGGCAATGATCGCGGTGCTGGACCAGATAAAACTATGCCGGGTGACGACCAGCGACGGTCGGGAATTGAGGGCAAATAAGATCAGTTTGGTGCCAACCAGTGAGGAGTGATGCGCATCATCAGACGCCACTCTAAGACACCCGAGATTCCGACCGCATCAACTGCGGATGTAGCGTTTTTACTTATCCTCTTTTTTATGGTCACCACGGTATTTCGGGCCACGACACTACACCTTAAGATTACCCTTCCCAGGGCAGAATCTACAGAAAGAATCTTAATCAGGAGGAACATTACCCATCTCTGGATTGATTCCAATGCCAAGGTCTATATTGATGACAATCTTACACCCAAGGAGAATGTGGCATCAAGGATGCTCCCCAAGATTGCCGAAAATCCGGAACTTGTGACAATTCTTAATATCCATGAAGAGTTAGACTACGGCACAGTTGATGTAGTCTTAGACCAGTTGAAAGAGGCACGGGCATTCAAGATAACATTTGCTACAGAATTTGGAGGTTAGGATGAGGGACCATAAGTTGATGTATGGGGTCTATCTGCGGGCCGGGTTATTAACAAGTATAATCCTTTCTATCCTCCTTTTCCTCTTTGTGCCTTACGCCGAGGTTGAGCCATATAAGTTAAAGAAAGAGATTGTGACGATGGTGGAAGAGATTAGTGCTGAGATTGAGAAATATGAGGAGCCACCACCGGTAGAAAGGCCGAAGGTGGCGGTTGCGGCCTCGGCGACCGAGGTGAGCGAAGAGGCGGTGGAGACGATTGCGCAAACTGAATTTCGTGAAGAGATCATCCGGACCCAGCCCACCGGACCCGAGATAGAGATTGTCCCTTATTATAAGGTGGAGGTGAAGCCCCAGCCAATTTATACACCACCTCCCGAATATCCGGAACTGGCAAGGAAGGCAGGGATTGAAGGTAAGACGGTAGTAAAGATGCTTGTGGATATTGATGGGAGTGTGATTGATGTGCAGATAGTAAAGTCCAGTGGTAATCAGATGCTTGATGAAGCGGCAGTAGCCTGTGCGAGAAAGACAAGGTTTACCCCGGCCAAGCAGCGCGACAAGTTTGTGCGGGTCTGGGTCGCCAGATCGATAGATTTCAGGTTGAAATAGTGAGGTTGCTGAAAAAGTCCTTTATTTGTGCTTCTGGTTCATTAATTCAAGATGTCATTCCGAACTTGTTTCGGAATCTCAAGAGATGCTGAAATAAATTCAGCATGACAGGTTGCTCTAATAGACTTTTTCAGCAACCTCATAGTCAAACCTTGACAGATGACAGAAATTGGATATAATTATAAATCTTTAAGAAAGGGGGTGAGGCTTGCCCAAAATAGGAAGAGACGGAGGCGCGGAGAAGAAGGGCGCCAATCCGTGTTCAGCGTGGAATTACAATTAAGTTAAAAGGAGGAATGATGAAGAGACTGAGTTGGTTTCTTCTGTTTGCAATGGGTCTTTTAATCTTTTCCCGGTGCGGCAACGAGCCACCCGAGCCCTACTTTGAGGGAACACCCGAAGACGACTCAGCAATTGTGAAGCTGCTTGGTGAAAATTCCCATCTTTTAATCACATCAACTCCCTATGATTCGGGCACGGTAAAATATATCTTCTGTAATTTCCCAAGTGTTACCTTCCCTCCTCCAGATAGTTTCTTCCGTGCTGATTCACCCCTTGTCAAACAGGAGATTGGTGCGATTGGCAACCTGAATACGAAATTGGTACGGTTCAGGGACCTCTGGTATGCCAAGGATACAACCTGCACCGTCTATCTCTGGGATACATTTTCAATAATCTCATGTTATCACTGGACGAAGAGATATACCGGACATTATGATAGCGCATGGATAGATCCCCTAGATACAATACCGCCCATTGATACCCTTGCCTTGGTACTCCATACCATAGATACAAATTCTACTGGTGGATATAATTCCCTTGACACCCTTACCATTGAAGGCTGTCGGCATATCTTCCTTGAGCCGAAGCGAGACACCGCCACGGGTGAGATAATCGAACCAAGGGAATGGGTTCTGAAGAGGCTCACTTATGGAACATATTACCTGCCCAATCGCGGTGCTGATTATGCCCCAATTCTATCTGTCTATATCAAGAGTAAGGCGCGAGAGGATACGATTCAATTATACTCCTATGATACCCTTTATACCGGTCATACAATGAATAGGCTACGGTCACCGGATTCACTACTTGAATATTCCCCGGGTGATACTGTTGAGATAACTGTAAATGTCTATCCCTTCGCAAGCGACACCGCAATCTTCTGCATAGCAGGCTGTGATACCGTACGTACCTTCATTCCAATCCAGACCAGCAGTCAAGCGGGTATTATCTGCAAGGGCAATTTGGGTATCAAAGGTGAGAGTGGCAAGACTGTGAATATGTATTTTGGCGTCTTTACCAGGGCCGCATATTACTATGTGAAGCCAGAAAAGGGTCTTACGGGAACTATCTGGCTCGTGCCGGTGAAGATCAAATAGGGGGTGCAAGATGAAGAGATTATTTGCACTTATTCTTACTGGATGCTTTCTATTTGCCGCAGAATACGGCAAGATTGTAGGTAAGGTAGTGGATGCTGAGACGGGAGAACCCCTTATCGGGGCGGATGTAATGATAGAAGGCACCGAACTCGGTGCCGCCACTGATGAGAGGGGTGAGTATGTAATTCTCTATGTCCCGGCTGGCTCGTATACAGTAACTGCCTCATACCTGGGTTATGATCAGTTCACCTATACCAAGGTGATTGTCAATGCCGACCAGACAACCCCGCTCAATTTCCGATTAAAACCGACGGTTATAGAGGTGGAGAAGGTGACCGTAGTCGCCGAGCGTCCACCCATTGTCATCTCGCAGACCCAGACCGGTCGTTCGGTGACCAGTCAGGAGATTGCGCGCCTTCCGGTCACAACCATCAACCAGGTAATTACCCTTCAGGCCGGCGTGGTTCAGAGTGGTCTGGGGACCCATATCCGTGGTGGTAGAAACGAAGAGATTACCTACTTTGTTGATGGAATAGTGACCAAGGTTCCCCATACCGGGGCGCAATCGGCCCAGATAAATAAGTCGGCAGTTGAAGAGGTGACGGTGGTGAGTGGTGGCTTTGATGCGGAATATGGGGATGCCCTTTCCGGAATAATTAACATCGTGACCAAAGAGGGGGGGGCAAAACCGTCAGGTAATTTTGGTTATCTAACGGATGAGGTATTCTTCCCGGAGGGAATGAAGAGTCGGCTGAATTATGGCTATAACCTCTATGACCTCTCCTTTGGGGGACCATTCCCGGCCGCGCCCAGGTTGCGCTACTTCCTCTCTGGAGAGTTGACAATGACCGATTCCTGGGAGAATGCATTATATAAAGTTCCCTCCCCAAGGCAGGACTATCGGGCACAGGGGAGGTTATCATATACATTCCCGAATAATAAGAGTAAGATGACGGTCTCGTTATTCAATGGGAGGACACAGTATGTTACCTGGGCCTCCGGTAGTCTCAAATACTTCAAGAATGTGCCGATGAGCAGGATAAAGAATCTGATCGTTTCATCTACTGTAAATTATATGTTGGGTGCCCGGACCCTGGCAAGTCTGAAGGTCGGCTACACCCACTATGACCGGGTCTATGGGACAAGGGACTATGCCTGGGAAGAAAAGAATAATCAAGAGTGGTTCAACGACTACCGACTCAAGGCGGAACATCTTATAAGATTCTTGCGTGAGGACAGTCTTCCTCCCAAAGATGTGATAGTTGATAGCGTGATGAAATATCATACTGAATACACAAACCGGGATGTGTTTGCCCAGAGGCACAACCCCTATGGAATAGAGGGGTTATTCTATACATACGGGGATTATCGTGTCTGGCGCTACTGGGAGAATAATGATATCCAGGCCCGATTTGACATCTCCCATGGTGTAGGTAAAATCCACGAATTCAAGACCGGTTTTGACTATATCGGCTATAACCTTGCCTATTACGACAACAATCTCCCCTGGGTTACGAATCCATTCTGGGACTACTATGAGCGAAGGCCATTCAAGGTTGCTGGCTATATTCAGGATAAGATGGACTTTGAAGGGCTTATTGCCCGGCTGGGTTTGAGGTTTGATTACTTTGATCCCAAGGCATTTACCTACAAATATCCCAATATCCCTGAGAGCACCCAGGTCGTCTCTGCGGATAAAAACTACAAGTTCTCACCCAGGTTCGGTTTCTCATTACCGGTTACAGAACGGATGAAGTTGAGATTCAATTATGGCCATTACTTCCAGACTCCGGCCCTTGATGATATGTATGGAACAACCGATACGGCCGTGATAAGGCTTGCCCTGCAAAGGGGGAATACGATAATTGGCAATATCTTCCTGAAACCAGAAAAGACCGTGATGTATGAGGTTGGTATTGAGAATCAATTCACCCAGGATGTGGTATTCGGCTTTACTGCCTATTTCAAGGATGTCTATGATTTATCCCAGATTCGTGAGGTGATTGCCCAGCCGATGCCCTATTTCCAGTTCTTCAATGTTGACTATGGAAATATTAAGGGGTTTGAATTCCGGTTTGATAAGACGATGTCCAATATGTGGGCATTCGGTCTGAGCTATACCCTCCAGTTTGCCAAGGGGACCGCCTCCTGGGCGGGTGAATTCTATTATGATTACTACTCTTCAGGGCTTGACCCAATCACCGGGCTACCTCTCCAGCCCCCGGTCATTGACTACTGGCTTGACTTTGATGAAAGGCATATCATTAATGCGAATTTGAATCTTGACTTTCCAAAGGACTTCTTCCTCGTCCCGATGCAGAACCTAACGAGTTCAATGGTCTTCTCCTTCCATTCGGGCCAACCATATACTCCTTATGACCTGAAAGGTAATAGGCTCGGTGATGAAAACTCAGCACGCAAGCCGAGCTGGTGGAATGTGGACTGGGATATCAAAAGGGCAATCAAAATCGGTCCTCTTAATTGCGCTGTAAATGTCCAGTTCCTCAATCTCTTCAATAACCGGCAGATAACAGATGTCTATAATACAACCGGTGACCCTGATAATCATGGCGACTATGAGCCACCCCTCTTCCAGTTTGGATATATGTCTATTGTCAATCTCCGCTATTCACCACAGGCTGACTATAACCACGATGGATTGATTACCCCGGTTGAGATGAAGACCGCATATATTGCAGCAAGGACTGATTACTACCTTGACCCACAAAATTATAATGGACCATTCCGGGCAAGGCTTGGGATAAGTTTTGGCTTTTAGTAATTTGGAGGTAAAGATGAAAAAGATGGTTCTTTCAGTAGTGATTTTGGTTCTATTCGGCCTTGCAAAGACCGCTGTGCCACCGACCGGTGGTCGTCCATTTGAGATTAAAGTCCACAATATAAATCAGGTTGAGATGTGTGTCTCAAATTATGGCAAGTTTGGACAGACCGCGGCAACGAACGCCGGGCTATGGTGGCCGAGAGGTAGTGGTCACAATTACATCTTCGGTGCTGGACCCTGGTTTGGCACAATTGATTCAATTGCACCGGATGATATGGATACCCTTGTGACGATTGGCTATGGTCCCCATGGTGCCGAAACTGAATTTACCCCCGGAAAGAAGGATATGTCCTCAGGTGACCCCAATGCGGTTATATTTATGTATCCCGAGAAGTGGCCACCTCCGGCTGATGTCTTTCCAATGGCGCCCCAGGAGATAAAGTCCCATCAGGACTCCTGGTGTGTCTATAATGACCTGGACATAAATCAGCATGTGGCAGGTGATACAAGACCAATCGGGCTTGAGGTTTACCAGACGGTCTATGCCTGGAATTTGAGCACAACCCAAGATATTATCTTTATAAGGTACGAACTGAAGAATGTATCAGGGAAGACCCTAAAACACTGTTATTTCGGTGTCTGCACCGATAACGATATCGGCAATGAGGCATCACCAAATCAGAACGACATAATCTCCGGGATTGTCTGGCAGGAATTTCTTATTGAGGGAAAGCTGGATACAGTGGACAATGTCGGCTATCAGTGGCAGACCGAACGAGAAGGGGGCTGGGATGAATTTCCAGGTGCAATTGGTTTTGACTATCTCCAGAGTCCCTGGGATTTGAAGCCGGGACAGGATAAAGACCAGGACGGTATTCCTGATGAGCATGAGAGGGATAGTGCCTATTACTATCCTCTTCAAGACAAATGGGATGTTGATGGTGATGGTACACCGGACTGGCGCGACCCCTCAGAGATTCCCCAGATAGGGATGACTGCATTCAAGAGATTTACCCTGAATCTTGAACCGAATAAAGATAATGAACGTTATCTCACCCTTGCTGGCTATAACTTCAAGACCGGACTATATGAACCTTATGATACCCTCCCGCCATCACCCGATGACCAGAGGTTCTTACAGTGTAGTGGTCCATTTGAACTTCCACCGGAGTCAATTGCAATCATCACCGTTGGGATAATGCTCACATACTGGGACACCACTGATGCAAGACCTGATACTGCGATTGCCAAAATTGACCAACAGACCCAGTATATCTATGATATGAACTGGCTCCTACCCGGACCCCCCCCACCACCAATGCTTACCTGTGTCCCCGGCGATAAAAAGGTAACCCTGGTCTGGGACAAATCTTCCGAAATTACCCCCGACCCCTATTATAAAGTGGTCCATTTTGCAGACCCAACGTCGCCAGTCTATGACCCATATTACCTTGAATATGACTTTGAGGGCTATCGGGTGTGGAAGAGTTTGACCGGGAAGGCGGGTTCCTGGGAACTTTTGGCAAGTTTTGACCTTGCCAATCAGATTACCTTTGAGGATACTGCCCAGGCGGAGTCCATAAGGCTAATCGCCAATGATGCCGGGATTGTCCATTCATTCGTTGATGAAGATGTAAGGAATGGATTCCAATACTACTATGCGGTTACCGCCTTTGATTATAACTATGTGAAGACGGTAGTGGGAAACGATACCTTCCCCAGGCCAATTTGGTTTGAGAGTGGCCAGGTGCCAGTGGCCGCGGCACCAAGGCGTGACCCAGCGAATTTAGTTCCCGGAAGCGTTACCGAATCGGTGATCTCAGGGAATGCCAGGCTCTCAGACTATGTAGCCGCTGAGATTGTCTATCCTTTAAAAACCGAGGATGATTCTTGTTATGTCCAATTCGCTGAACCCGAAATTGATTCGTTATTTGAAAAGGATACCCTTGGGAATCTTGTTAAAAGGTATCGTGCTGGGTACACCTGTTACCTGTTAGATAATGCGCAGGCATATGTAGATACTAACCGCTCCCTATTACCCTTTGGCGATACTGCCACAAATGGATTTGGGGAATATAAAGGGGCTGCTATTCAATTGAAAATCATTGCCCCCGATTTTCCTACAGCCCAAGTTTCAATCTTTGACAGCATCATAGTCACAGGCAGTTATCCTGACTCAGTGGTTGCCCCTCAAGAAATGGATAACACTGCATTTGTTGGTATCTGGGCCTATCGGGGAAATGACTATACCATTATCTGGAAGGCGCAGGATGGTGTTGTGAAGACTGTTGTTGTAATTGACGCAACTACGGGTGATACGATTCCATATAAGCGTTTCAATAATGCAGACTCTACTGCACACCTTGCTGATGGTTGGTGCTTCACAAGTTCAAAGAACATAAATTGGCGGGCTTCTGATACCCTGATACTGACAGGTGGACCCGCTGTTACCACGAAGTTTCTTTATATCTGCGGAGGTCTGATTAAATTGAATAAAGGGGTTGTTCCGACACAAAGACCATCCGAGGGAGACATCTGGACTGCGGTGGCAACCAGTAAAATCAACCCGGCTCCGGTTTGCGGTTTGGTAAAATATTTAATTAAGAGAGCGCAATTAAGAACCGATACTACATTTACCCTCAATGTCAAGGTCGTTCCCAATCCATATCTAATCCATAATGAGTGGCAGCAATCCTCGCTGATAAGGAGACTGAAGTTCATCAATCTGCCCGGTGAATGTATTATCCGCATCTTCAACCTCAATGGCGAACTGGTAAAGACAATTGTTCATAAAGAAACATTCGCTGGCTCCACGGTTTTCGGTGATGCCGGTGGTGATGAGTGGTGGGATCTCTTAAGTGAAAATAGGCAACTTGTGGCAAGCGGTGTCTATATCTTCCACATTGATTCAAAAGTTGGTAAACAGGTCGGCAAGTTTGTTATCATCCGATAAGGAGGTAAAGATGAAGAGGCTACTTCCAACCTTTCTTTTGTTATCAATCACCTTGTTTGCAGACTTTGCCAAGTTGGGGACTTCCGGTGCCCAGTTCTTAAAGATTGGTGTGGGCAGGGGCGCAGCAATGGGTGAGGCATTTGTTGCGGTGTGTGACGATGCCTCGGCAACCTTCTGGAATCCGGCCGGACTCGGCACCTTGAATAAGAGGGAGTTCAGCCTCCAGCATAATGAATGGATAGCAGACATTAAGCACGAATACCTCACAGTTGCCCTGCCGCTGAGTAATTTCGGAACCCTGGGCGTTAGTCTTACTGCCCTTACGATGGGGAAGATGGAATATACCACAGTTGATGACCCGGCGACAACGACTGTGCGCGAGGATACCGGAACTGGTAGATACTTTGGCGCCTCAGACTTTGCCCTCGGTTTTACCTTTGGCAGGATGTTTACCGACCGCCTTGCCGCTGGTTTAACCCTTAAGGCAGTGCAGGAGATAATCTGGGAGATGACCGCGGGTGGACTCGCCTCGGACTTTGGTATCCAATATAATACCGGCTTTAAGGGACTGCGCATTGCGGCGGCAATGTCAAACTTCGGTGGCGATATCAGATTCTCGGGCAGACAGTTAGAGTCCGCCTCCGAGCCCTTCCCTGACTCACCCCTTGACTATGAACCGATTCCAGTTATCAAAAAGACCACCCCCTTTGCCCTGCCATTAATCTTCCGCTTTGGCATTGCAATGAATCCGCTGGAGAATGAGACACAGAGATTGACGATAGCACTTGACCTGAACCATCCGAATGATAACTATGAGACGATTAACTTAGGATTTGAATACGGTTATCTGAATATGGTCTTCTTAAGGGCCGGATACAAGGCATACCTGAATATGGACTATATGAAGGCAATGACCGGGGCAGAGCCGGTCTATGACTCAACATTGGATAAATGGACCTACCCAAAGTGGGGGGAGAAGACCGAGTGGCTCTTGAACAATCTGACGGCGGGAGTTGGATTCAATATAAAGGCGGGTGAACGGGAATTGAAGATTGACTATGGCTATATGAATAAAGGCGTCTTAAGTGCAACCCACCGGCTTGGATTGACAATCGGATTTTAGTTCTAAGAAAATTGGGGTAGGGACCCAGGTCCCTACCCCGAAATGCATCATTGGAGGTTATTATGAGGCGATGGTGGAGTATAATATCTATCCTGACCATTGGTCTTGCTGGGGAATTTATTCCCCAGGACCGGTTGAATACCCTGGCAGATAATCTAATAAGGGAAAGGTTTGGTCCAGGATTTATCCTTCAGGATGTCCTTACCTATTACGGTGAGGATAATCTGCCCAATGCCTTCTCATTCGTCTATAATAATAACGAGAAGGTAATCAACATCGTTTTGGGTGCCAGATATACCTGTTCTCCCGTCTTTGAGATTTCACAAAAGTTGCCCAATTACTACCCAAATCTGAATAAGGCGAAGGGCAAAACAGAAGAGAAACTGAACAGAATTTTGGAATTTGATAGAATCTACTACTTTGGTCCGCTTGAGGAGTATTTCTGTTTTAGAAACGGAAAAGAAGAAATTCTTGTCAACACCTATTCCCTGCGCACCTTTGAGAAGAAGGAGTTCTTTGAGAAATTTAAAAGGGTAGAAGATTACAAATTAGAAGAGGTCTTAAAGAATAAATGGGATAAATACCTTGCTCAAACAGAATTCTTCAGGGATACCGTTATGAACTATGTGGATTCGGTCCCTTTCATTGACTGGGTCTATGGCTGTTCACCAACTGCGGCAAGTATGATTCTGTGGTATTGGGACCCGCGGGGCTATGGGAGGCTCGTTGACTACTTCTTTACCCACTGGGATAATCCAGAAGGGGAATGGAATGATTGTGCAAATGTCAACCGGGAACTTGCGATAGCGATGCATACTGATACAATGACCGGCGCGACTTATATAACTAATATTCCCTCCGGGATTATCTATGTCTGTAATACAATAAATGGCTATTCCTTCAATTCCCAGCTCTCTCCCCAGGGGACCCCAAATAACCAATTTATGTTTTCCTGGATAAAGAATGAGATTGACAATCAGCGACCCTGCCACTGGAATGTCCTCCAATATCAGGGGGACCCCTACTTTAACCATTCGGTCACCGGAGTTGGTTATGCATACGGCTCATCCCTACCAGATACCTTTGTCATTGTCCATGATACCTGGACAATAAGTGAACCCTGGTGGCCATTATGGACCTATGCCAATGGCTATCAGTCCTATGACTATGTAGTAACTGTCATCCCCGGTGGGGCAAATCCAAATAACATTTTACTCCGTTCTCCCCAGAATTGCTTAATGTTTAAGGGATTGAAGTATTATCTATATTGGGATTCTTTCGGTTCGGACATCAGCAAGGTGCAGATTTATTACTCCATTGGAAGGGATGGTATGTCCTATGACTCGTTATATTGGTTTCCTATAGACCTAAATGCCCCCAACACAGAGAAATATATATGGACTGTTCCTGACCAGGACTCCTCTTTCCGAATAAATTTAATCGGATTGAACAGTGTCAACATCCGTCTTGGTGCAGACGGTAGTTTTCACCCGATCATTCCCTGCTCTATTGAACAATCCCCGGGTGTTCATCTCACAAGCCATTTTGATACTGATGGCTCCAGCGGTGATATTGTTAAGATAGGCAATCTCCTTTATGTTGCGGACTACACAAACGGTATCTTGATGTTGGATGCCTCCGATTCATCAATTCTGGATTTTGCTGGGAAAATAGAAAATATCGGTGCGATTAAAGGATTTTACTATAGCGCTCCTTACCTGTATGCGGTTGATTACACTGGTGATACATTGAGAATCTTTGACCTCACCAATCCCCAGTCTCCAGTTCAGATAGGTAGGGCAGGAGTTTTAAATGACCCATCCTTCGTGTTTGTCCAGGGGAATTATGCATACCTTGCCTGTGGCGCAAATGGAATGGCGGTGGTGAATTGTAGCATACCAAATGCCCCATATCAAGTTGGAGTATTTGATTCACCAGGGCAAGCATACAGTGTTTATGTCGTAGATACAATTGCCTATCTGGCTGACGGCACAAAAGGTCTGAGGATCTTAAACGTTAAAGACCCAACAAATCCGGTTGAGATAAATTCGTATGATCCAAACCTGGGAGTAACTCAGGGTATTGAGAAAAATGGTGACTATCTTTATCTTGCGGATGGTTCAATTGGTGTTAGAATTTTGCATCTGACAAGTCCCGTAACCGTTGAATCTATTTCTGTTTATAATACCCCGGGTGTCGCACGATATGTCAAATATCTAAATAATCACCTCTTTGTCGCGGATGGAACTCAGGGTGTCCGAATTATTAATATTGCCTCTGTGCAGAATCCATCTGAAGTGGGTTATCTGCTTTCTAAATCCAACGCAACCAGACTTTCAGTAGCAGGCAACAAAATCTACCTTGCGGACGATGCGGATGGAGTATATTTAATTACTCACGAATTCATAGGAATTAATGAAGTTCATAAAGCCAATCCCGGTGCGCAGTTTATGGTAAAATGCCCCACTATTGTGAATATAAGTCAAGGTCTAAAAATAAACCTAAGCCTTAAAAGTTCCTCAAATCTCTCAGTGAAGGTCTATAGCGCAGATGGTAAATTCGTTGATTTACTCTATCAGGGGAGTATGAGGCAAGGTGCAAATGAGATCTTTTACCGACCAAATGCCAGTTCGGGAGTATATTTCCTGTTGACAACCGATGGCAATACGAGGGTAATAAAGAAGATTCTTTTTGTAAAGTAGACGAATTGCAAAAACCATGGGTACTTCGGGAATAGGTATCCTTCAGGACTCCTTATGAAGACTGCTAATACCCATGGAGAAGACCGAAAGGAGGTGATGGATAGGGATAAGAAAGGAGAAACGGCTGAATGATAATAAACCGGAGCGAATATTTTGTTCCGGGTAATGGTATTACAGCAATGGCTATAATAAGCCAGATAAAAGAAAGGAGTAGGAAATGAGAAAGATACCAATAACCTTGATAATCGTGGCTGGGATAATATTTGCCTGGCCGCAGAATAACCGAGTAAGAATGGACCCTAACTATGTTTTTCAGGGCAAAGTGGGCCCATTCTATACCGGGTTCCGGGCATCCCCCGGGATAGTCGTAGGAACAACCTGGATGGACTGGCAATATAATGGGTCCTGCGATAAATATATGTTCTGGCCCACGGTCTCGGGTGCCTACCACTTCTACTGGACATATATGCTTTCCTCTGGTAGTGGCTCGCGCCGGGCTTACTATAATTACTTCTATCCACCCGATTACTGGCTTGGACCAACCCAGATTGATCCATTAACAAGTAGGATGGGTGCACTTGACGGATTAGGAGATGGTCGTGCAATTGCGACTGCACACCACACCTCGGGCGGTGTTCTTGTGCCTACATTTTATATTGATGCTGCTGAGGGCGCGGGTTCATTTACCATTTATGAAATTCCGACCCCGGGCATTCCCCCCGATGACCAGCCTATCTGGCCAAAACCCTGTGCTGATACCATCCATCACCGGATATGGGTTTCGGGTTCCCAGGCTACCGCAGGGGTTGGCTGGGTCACCTATACTGATGATGAAGGTGCAACCTGGGCGACCTGGACAAATACCCTTGGAGGAGTCCCGCTTGATACACTCCATTTTGATGCTGGTGGCAGGGAGGTCTGGGTAACGAGTCCTAATGGAAAGGTTGCTTTGATAAACAATGATGGTGTATATCTTGACTATCATTACTGGGAGACCACAAACAATGGCGCAACCTGGACCCATAACTATGTCTGGCAGCAGAATTTCCCCCAGGATTCAGTAATTGGTTATATCTACTGTGATGGGGTCTATGATAATAACAACAATCTCCATGTCGTATTTACCTGCATTGACACGATTGGCTCGGGGACCGGTGGTAGTGGCTGGCGCTCACAGATCAGGCACTGGAATCAGGGGACTGGTCAGGTAAGTGTCGTTGCCTCTGGTTGGTACGAGGTTACACCCGGTCCTGGTGCAAATCATCCGACAGTGAGTGAACCCCAGATTGGTATCAATCGCGTGACTGGAGAGTTATATTGCACCTGGTGTCAGGCTGCCACTAATGATGCTGCCCAAAATGGTCTTACCAATCTTGACATCTGGGGTGCGAGGTCAACGGATAATGGTGTGACCTGGATAGAGCATCATAATATAACGAATTCCCATACCCCTGGTGCGCCTCCTGGACAGTGTGATGATGACCGCTACCAAACCCTCAACTCTGAAGTCAAAGACGGTGGTTCTGCTCCCGATACTATATATCTCTTCTATCTCAATAGCAAGGATGCCGGCGGTGGCTATTACCCACCTGACCCCGGTGCAACAATGACCGAGGACCCATATCTATTCTATGCTTACGCCTGGGCGGTTGGCATTGAGGAGAACCGAA
Source organism: Caldifarciminota bacterium (assembly GCA_965649095.1). GTDB lineage: Bacteria > Hydrothermota > Tepidihabitantia > SM23-42 > JAOAFX01 > JBDRWI01. The sequence continues at coordinate 14,185 of CBFGJQ010000434.1, forward strand.
CCCAGACACCAAAGGGACTAACCTTAAATATTATCCCCAATCCGGTGCGTAATCAAGTTGTTTTCTCCTATGCGCTGCCCAAATCAGGTAATATCTCCCTCAAACTCTACAGCGCAGATGGTTGTCTGGTAAGAACCATTGAAGAAGGTAATCGTTCAGCCGGTGTTTACACGACAAATCTAAATTCCGCCACCCTTGCAAACGGCACCTACTTCGCGATACTGAAAACGGACAACGGGAATAGAACGACTACAATGGTTGTGGTTCACTAATCCTCTTTCTGAAGCAAGAAAGGGGCGGGCAAAAGCCCGCCCCTTTCTTTGTTGGGAATAGCCCTTACTATTGAATTTTTTACCCATTAACCATCTTCTTGGGCATTTATTTTATTATCCCCAGCCAGGGACCTAACAGGAATTGGAGTCTACCTATCAAGAGGCTTAAACGTGCCATCACGGTATAACCGAATGAGGCACCAAAGCCGACCATAATGAAGATAATACCGAGATAAGAGACCGGTTTGAGAATTCCCTTATGTTCCCTTGAGAAGAAGAAGAAGAATATCGTAGCAATGACACCAATGAATACAAGAACTGCCCATAATCCCTGCTGCCAGTTGGCAAATAGATGGGGATAGACAACCGTTCCCTGCATCTGTTTTATGACATCTGCCTGTATTATTGCGGGGATGCTTATACCTGAAGAGAAGCCCAGGGCAACCGCAATGGGGATGCGCACAAGCCAGGAGAGTCTTGGGATGAATCTGCAGAAATATAGTAAACCAATAACCATCGGAATGAGCGTAAGATAGTTTCCCCCCTTCAAGGGCATAATGAGCCTTGGTGTCAGAACAAGGTGCCAGGTTGCCGCAATTGCATAGCCATTTGCGACACCAACGAATAGATGTTCACAGAATCTATAAAATGGATTCTCCTTATACAGGAAAGATAAAATCCCGATCGTCAAGAATGCACCAATCCATACCCAGGGGTCATTGCTCACGGGGCCTCCTTGTCGCAAAATAACCAATATTACCAATGATTACAAGGATGAGGATTGTAAGATGGGCAATTGATTGTGAACCCATCCCTTTTGTTGCGGGTATCGGACCGGTAAGATTGTATTTTGTCTGGACAAGATATTCATATTCAGATGCCCCTTTTAATCCCGCAATCATCCCACTCATCTGCCCGGTCTGTAAGAATGGATAAAAGTCCGGGGCCATAACCGCAGTTGCGCCAGAACCGATTTTAACCCCGAACCTTGTATTTGCATAAGTTACCCAGGATTGTGGGTAGCCACTCCCGGCGATTGATACTACAATACCAATATCATTATAGTTTTTTATCTTTTTCATCATCTCCAGTGCGCCAGTGCGATTTTTATAATAATCAGCCGGAAATGCCTGGCTAATATCAGAGCCCATCCTCAGAACAGCCGCAAGCCATAGGGGTGGAAAACCCAAAAAGACATAATCCCTACCATATATTACTGAATCTGCGTTTGCCGTTGCCCGATTATTGAATTCCTCTGTCACCTGGTCAAGCCCCTGCTTTGCAAGTCCTAATCCTTGAATATATGAAGACATCACAAGAACCGGAATCCTCCTTGCAAATGCGTGTCTTAATAAAGAGATAAACATTGGCTGTAGCTCCGGCATCGTCTGGGGGTCGTAATCCGCGGAAATCAATATCCCCTGTGCCTCAGGGTCAATCCCTTCAATCACATCAAATAACCTCTGGGTTGGTGGCATTATATTCGTCTTCATACGAAATGGGAATATTAAAGGAATTAAGACCGATAGTCCGACGAGCAGGAATACAATCCTTCTATCAATCCTTAGTAAATACTCCCAGAACTTCATCTTCGCTCCTTTCTATTTTTAACCATCCAACTATCCAGCCATAAAACCATAACACTATTTTATGACCATCAGACATCCGGACTATCACTTCCCACCTCCAAGCCAGTTTCTTTCAATACCGAGGATTATCTTTAATGATGTTGCGGCTATTCCAAGTCCCACGCCAAAGAGGATCCCCCTCTTTGAGGCAGTATTGGGAACATCCATTATCCACTGGGCAAGATGGGGAAGTTTAGGTGATATGTAATAGCCAATCGGCACAACACCAACCATAACAATAAAGGCAGCGACGAGCAAGAGCGTCGCCTCAAATGTCCTGGCCCGGAAGGCACGATATGCTGCGGATGACATAAAAAATGCTAATAGGGCAAACATTGTTCCACCAAGAGGTGTCATTACATTATCATAGATTATCTGGATTGAATATTTTATTACAATCAATTTATTGCCCAGCATAAACTGGGGTTGGACTGGTAAAGGACCTTTACCTTCCATTCCACCGAAAAGCCCAATTATTGCAACGACGACTATGGAAATTAGCGTAACCCAGGAGTACTGCCAGTGTTCTCTTTTTCTTTGAATCTTATCAATGTGATGATTGATAAGACTTCCTAATCCAAGGACCAATGCGAATGAGGCAATTATTCCGAGCCAGTCAAGAAAGTTCATATAAATCTCTTTTGAGATTTTATGGGGAACAAAGAACTGCACAAGCATTGCAGTGCCAATTATTAAGACAATCATCAAAGGAATTGTTCTCTGCATAAGACCTCCCATATTTTGGTTAAATGGTAATTGGTTAAATGGTTAAATGGGGTTAACATTCTGAAATTTCTTTCATACACTTTAAATACTTTATATATCCGTTTAAATCTTTAAGAAGTTGGAAACCTTCGTTCTTCAATTTGCTGATGTAATCTTCAGAAAAATAATCTTCATCAAGACAGACATTCAAATCATCTATAATTTCCTCTAATGAACCCCTTGATTGACGACAGAATTGGATATTCTCTTGATAGTGGTATCTACCGTGTCCTTCGGCTATGTTATTTGTAATTGAAACAACTGCCTTTCTCATTTGCGGATCTAAATTATATTTTTCTTCGGGCGGTAATCTTTTAATCAATTCGTAAATTTTCTTTCTGAATGCTCTTGCTTTTTTATAAATTTCTAAATCCTCGAAGGTCTTAAACTTCTTATCTTTGTTGCTATTTTTTTCCATTTTTATTTAACCTTTTAACCATTTAACCAATTATTATTTTTTATTGTATATTAAACAAGTTGAATACCGGAATCCCCAATCTCAGCAATGCCAGAATGGTTGCAATGACCATCACCCCGGCAATCACCAGTTTGCTATAATCCTGACTTTTAAGGGCGGCAAGGAGGGTTGGTTCCCTTGATATATATGCACTTGCTGCATATAGTTCCTCGCCGATAAGTGTATAATCACAGGCAGTGATAAAGAAAGGTAGTTGTGTAACTGCATCGGTTCCGGCAATCTGTATTGCCCCGGTAGAAGCCCCGCTCTCTGCCATAATCAAAGATTCTGCCCAGAACATTCCAATTAAAAAATTCGTTGCCGGTTTTTCTCTAATCATTATGCCACTTACTGCTGCTGCGTATGCAAACTGGGAATCGGTGATATAGTATACACTATCAGGATTAAAGGCATCGGGTCTGCCTACTTTATTATATGCCTCTTTTACAACCTCACGGGCAACTGTAAATACAATCGGGTCTCGGTTTGGAACTATTATTGGTGTATTATACTGGGCAGTCTTCTTTGCAACCTCACTTAAGATATTTAAAGAGGCAATCGTGGCAACATCACTTATATCAGAAGAGCCCGGCACATAAAGGATTGGCCTTCCCATTTCAGTTGCCCTTCCCACTGCCTCATCAATTGCCGATAAGCCAGCAATGCGGCGGACAAAGATATTCTTCTCTTTTTTTGCATATTCAATAAAGAAGACGACAAGAAAAATAAATATCACAAGGCCAATCAAGGCATTGACCCGGCTGGTATGGAACCATTGTGGTGATGCAACAACATAGGGGGTTGTCTCCGAAGATATTCTTTCTCCATCTTTTGTTATTGCAACTATCCGGTAGGCATAGGGGACACCATTAAATATATCAATCCGGTCCTGATGGGTATTGACCTGATTCCCTAATCTTGCATATACCCCATAATTCCCGCTATCCTTTTCTGCCCGCATTACATAATAGCCTAAAAATTCAGGCGGTTCTTTTGAACCCTTCCAGGAGAGGAAAACCCTTCTCTTCCCATCAATTATCGTATCACTTTCTATCTTGAATGGGATTGATATTTCTTTTACTGCCCTTGCCTCATATACATATTCTCTGTTTGTATCAGCAGTTCCATCAATAAACTTGTTCTCATTAGGATAGGCATAATCAATATATTTGAAATTAGGTAGACTATCCTTATCCGCACGATAGATAAGGGTGAGGTCATAATGCTGTCCTATAACCTTTGGGTTTATCTTCCATTCCAATCTAATTACCCTCCCCGTCATTCCGATTGAATCAGAGACAATCCTTGCCGGCATTATAATCTGATAATTCTTACCGATGTAGTATTTATATTCAACACCCAATTTTACAGTAGAATCAGTAAAGTTGAAGGTATCCTTGAAGGCAGCAATTGAATCATAGACAAGTCGCATTAGGGCATAACCCTTTATCATATCATAATTTGGAGATGGCTCCCAGGTGACTTTGAAGCCTTCACCTTCATCATTTGGGATATCCTGGGCATATAAAAACTTTGGTGTGCCGATTGTAAAGAGTGGTTGCGATGGTTTTGAATATGCCCTTTCACTCCCCTTGCTGCTAGCGACTTTATAGAAATATTTAACTCCATCTTTCATCGTGGTGTCGCGAAAACTTGTCTCGGTACCGGAGATACTACCAATCGTCTCATAATCACCATTATTATCTGTCCGCCAAATTTCGTAGGTTTCACCCAGATAAAGATCACTGGGTCTTCTCCATTTTATGATATTTCTCTTATTAACTGTATCTTTAACAATCTGATGTCCGATTGAGACAACCTTTAAAAAGTTTCTATTGTGATTATATTCTCTCATCCTTTCTTTCTTTACTATGTCGTAGAGATATTCATTCTCAGGATTGATATTATTGTCGATAAAGAGGGTATCCTGAATTAGAGTCTTCAAGAGGGTATATTTTGAGCGATATATTTCATATCTTTCTATCTCTACTCCCTTTGGTATATCCCAGGTGATTGTAATGCTGATGCTATCCTGATTTATTATCTTCAATGCCCGAACATTCTCGGGTGGGTTTAGGTTCAAAAGGATGGCGATTATAAAAAAATTATTTAGCATAAACACCCCTTTTTGAATTGTGCTCATATCCTCAAATGCAGGGTTGAAGCCTTGCCCTGCACTACTGTTTTAATAAAAATTCTGTCAGGTTCTGACTTATCCGACAAGACCCTACTCTTAAGTATATTTATTATGATTTAAAAATCAAGAAAAAAGTGCAGGGGAATAAAAATCTCCATTTTATGCGGATCTGCACGATTTTAGTTCTAAACTTTGTAGCATATTTTCAGAAATTTTTAGAAGCAGGGGAAAACCTTCTATTCTAAGATTCTAACATGTTAGAATGTTAGAATAGTTGAACGATGGCAAAAAAGTCTACATTTTTTTTACCTGCTGAAAAAAATGGAAAAAATGTTGACTTTTGAATTCCTCTTCGCCCTATATTGCCTTAATGCCTTTTGTGCCCTGTATTGCCCTCAATTGCCCTATCCGTACTTTCCCTTTCACCTTAAACCTTTCACCCTTCCACCCCTCATAACCCCTGTATCTTCAATTGCCCTGCATTGCCTTAAAT
>CBFGJQ010000435.1:0-8567 GCA_965649095.1 Caldifarciminota bacterium
GAATTTCTGTTTGCCATAAATAAATGGACCCTCAATCTTCTGGCATTCAGGAACATCGCAGTAATTACAGGAGAGATTGCAACCCAAAAAACGAACAAAGGTCATCCTCTGTCCCACCCTGAGACCTTCGCCCTGGATAGAATCAAAAATTTCTCTAATATAACCGGACATAATGTAATTCGCTAAATCGTCTCACTGCACCCATCTAACCTTACATCTTGTGGTATTTATCTTTTCTATCTCCTTTATGTAGCGGTCCATTATTAAATTAGCAAACTCATAGGGTTCAATATCATAGTCCTTTAGACCTTTGGTCTTTACCGGCGTATTTGTGGAACTGATATTTATTCCAAAGTGAATCAGCGATGAGAGTGGTGAGACAGTGGCGACAGAGATTGATAGTTTGGCATCGTCTTCATATAGATCTGAATTGATTCTTTTTACTAAAATTTTGCCCTTTATTTCATTTATGGCGTCACGCACAATTGAGGCAAGCAGAAACTGTCGCAGAATGATCTTTTCTATATCAGTGTCATAATGTTCCACTATGAAATGAAGCATATATTCAGAATAGATTGCCCGTCCTGCCTTCAGGTCTTCTATGTCCACCATCTCCTTTAATTTTACATCGCAAGGGCCACAGAAAGCAATTATTGAATCACCTACGATGCCAAATGTAGTATATGCAAAGTTACTACGCAATTGTTCTCCCGTGTAAGCAATTTCATCTTTTATGAGCCGATATCTCATCTACCTCCCTCCCGGTTGTTGATGCTTTAATTTCTCCCTCAGATATGGAACCAACCCACCCGATTCAACAATCTCCAGGACAAAATTCGGAGGTGGAATAATCTTTATAATCTCACCCGTTCGCATATTTTTTATTATACCATTTTTCAAATCAATTTCAAGAGTGTCGTTATGCTCAACCTTTTTTGTAATTCCGGGTGCGATCAGAATCAATAATCCAAGATTTATTGCATTACGATAAAATATTCTGGCAAATGACTCTGCAACAACAACACTAATACCAAAATATTTCAAACAGGTTGCCGCTTGCTCTCGCGATGAACCACAACCAAAATTTTTCCCGGCAACGATTATATCTCCTGGTTTTGCTGTCTTTAAAAAGTCAGGATATGTAAGTTCAAAACAGTGTTTTGCCATCTCCTCGCGGTCAGTGGTGATTGAGAGAAAACGACCGGGGTAGATATCATCAGTATTGATATTGTCACCAAACTTATATGCACGACCCCTTATCATGGCCCCAAATTTAAGAAATCATTTAGTTTCTCCCCAAATTAATAAAATTCTTCGTCCGGTCTTTAATCAACATGGCACTGTTATTTCTCCGGTTATCGCCGAAATGGCAGCCGTTGCTGGTGAGACAAGGTAGATGAACGATTCCGGGCTCCCCATCCTTCCTTTAAAATTTCGGTTAGTAGTAGATAAACAAACTTCTCCTCCTGCCAGTAGACCCTGATGCGCACCAAGGCAGGGACCACAGCCAGGATTTAATATTAAGGCACCGGATTTTAAAAATGTCTCTATATACCCGGCCCTCAGTGCCTCAAGGTAGACATTACGCGAGGCAGGGATTATTAAGAGTCTTGTCTCCGGATGAATCTTCTTTCCATCCAGTATTTCGGCCGCAGTCTGCAAATCTTCAAGCCTTCCATTGGTACAGGAGCCAATGAGTACTTGATGAACTTTTAAACCTGCCATATCCTTTACTGACTTTACATTGTCAACTGAATGGGGGCAGGCGATCTGTGGTTCCAAATCGCTTACATCAAATTCAAATTTCTGTTGGTATTCGGCATCCTCATCTGGTAATACGACTTCAAATTTTTTATCTGTTCTTTCTTTAACAAATTGAATAGTTTTTCCATCGGGGAGGGCAAAGGCATTTTTTGCCCCCATCTCCATTGAAAGGTTTGTTAAGACCATCCTTGAGGCAATAGACATTTCGCTTATGGTGGGTCCACAGAATTCCACTGACTTATAATCCGCTCCATCCGCCTTTAGCTGTCCGATAATATATAAAATCAAATCCTTTGCTGAAACATATCTGCGAAATTTACCTTTTACCGTGATTTTTATTGACTCCGGCACCTTTAACCATAACTCGCCGGTTGCCCATACGCCTGCCATCTCGGTTGCTCCAATTCCTGTTGCAAATGTCCCGAAGGCACCATGAGTTGTAGTATGGGAATCGGTTCCCACGAGGACTTCACCGGGACGACAGTGTCCGAATTCAGGTAAAATCTGATGGCAGATTCCTTCTTTTAAATCATAAAAATACCTTATTCCCTGCTCTTTTACAAACTCCCTTATTCGCTTGTGAGTTGTGGCGGTCTTTTCCGATTCCGCCGGGATTCTATGGTCAAATAGGATAACAATCTTTTCTTGGTTCCAGACCCTTTTAACTCCTATCTCCTGAAATGATTTTAATACTACATCTGCATTCTCGTGGGACATCGCGACATCAACCTTTGCCATAACAATCTCATTGGGCACAACCTTCTTCTTACCCGCTGCCCTTGCCAGGATTTTCTCTACAATAGTCATACTATCTAGCTTGGTTTGATTTAAAATTAAGCCCTCGCTCCCATGGCCCATCATACTCTACTTCCTGTTCACACATTCTGCGCATGGGTCTTTCTCTTGTCATCTCCTCATAGGTATGGGCAATAAGCCCGGCGCAGCGACCGAGCAAAAAGAATGCCTTCCCCAGACGCCAGTCAAATTCCATATCTGAAATTATTGCCGCAATTGCGCCATCCACATTCACCGGTAGGGGTCTGGATCGGGAAAATTCCAGTTCTATCGCCCGTGTCAATTTTATGTGGTCCCGAGTTATACCCAGGTTATCAGCAAGTTCAAAGAGTCTTTTTGTCCTCGGGTCCTGGGTATGGATTCTATGTCCAAAGCCCGGCATATATTTACCTTCTTCTTTTAATTTCTTCAATAAATTTTGTGCCGTTACTTCATAACTCCAGGCGTTTTCTTTCATCATCTTCACCCATTCCTGCATTATCCTTGCCGCGTCCTCAATCGCACCTCCATGTACATCACCAACTGCCAAGATTCCAGCCGCGACCGCGGTAGGTAGAGGGACACCCGCCGAGGCAACAATCCTGGAGGCATGGGTTGAGGGCGGGGTCGTCCCATGGTCAATAGAGGATGTAATTATTGCATCCATCATCTTTGCCTCTTTCTCGTCAGGCAGTCTCCCCTTTATTAACAGAAAGAACGCGGAGGCAAAGGGTATATTGCCGATAAGTTCCTCTTGACGATAGCCCTTAGTAACGATATGATTTGGCTCAATCTTGGAGATTGCGCTCTTCCACATCTAACCTCCTATGTTTATTTGTCCAAACAAACTTTATTTCAGCATTCATTTTATAACCTTTTTCACAGCTTCCGGTATTTCACTCAGGGTTTCTACGATTAATGCCCCGTTATTCTTTAATGCTTCAATCTTAGTCTGGGCAGTTCCCATATTCCCCTCAATTATTGCGCCAGCATGACCCAACCTTTTTCCCTGAGGCGCGGACTTACCTGTAATATATGCAATTACCGGTTTTTTCATCTGTTTAATATATGGGGCAGCCAGTTCCTCATATACCCCACCAATTTCACCAGCCATTACGACTGCATCAGTCTCCGGGTCCTGTTCAAAAAGCCTTAAAATATCTTCAAAATTAGAGCCTAAAATCGGGTCTCCACCGAGTCCCACAGATGTTGATTCACCAAGTCCGGCAAGGTTTAAAGAATTGGCAATATAGTAAGTCACTGCTCCACTCCGTGCAACCGTGCCAATCCTGCCGGGCTGGAATGCAATCTTTGGTAACATACCGACGAGGCACTTCCCCGGTGATATTACTCCTGGTGTATTACCACCTATCACAATGACATCTTTTTCTTTTGCCTTTTCTCGGACATATAGCATATCATGGATGGGAATCCTTTCGGTTATTACAATTATTGTCTTTATTCCCGCATCTATCGCCTCAAGGATTGCCTCTTTCGCAAATCTTGCCGGAACCCAGATGCTTGAAACTGTAGCATCAGGATGTTCTTTTAGACATTGGGCAACCGTATCATAGACCGGAACGCCATCAACCTTTTGTCCTCCTTTCCCGGGAGTGACCCCACCAACAATCTTTGTTCCATATTCAAGCATCAATTTTGTATGGAGTGCTGCATTGGCACCGGTTATACCCTGGATTATGGTCTTCGTGTTACTGTCTATTAAAATAGCCATATCGTCATAATAGTATTTGAATATCTAAATCCAAAATTCTAAACATATACTAATTTCCAAATCCCAATGTTTCAAACATAATCTTTTAGAATTTTGGAATTTTGTTTTCATACGGTCTCCTTAGCAACCTTGATCGCTTCCTTTATCACTTCCTCAATCGGTGTATCAAAGGCATATACCTTTATTTTTTTAAATAATTCCGGATATTCCTTTTTTGCCTCTTCAAAAATTTTTCTACCTTCCTCTTCCATATTACCTGCCATTCTCATTATCATCGGTTTTTGAGGTTTATTTTCAAGGACATATTGCACAACTGCCTTTGCCCAGTCATCGCATCTTGATATTCCACCAAATCTTGCCCCGAAGATGACCTTAACCTTTGGATTATTCATCAATAATCCAAGCATTGCCTTTAGTTTCTCCTGGGTGGGAGCACCACCCGAATCCATAAAATTGGCGGGTCTGCCACCATAGTGGGTTATCAAATCCAATGCCGCAATACCAAACCCTGCACCACCCGGGAATACACCAATATCACCATCCGGGTCAACATCCGCATAAGGAATACCCGCTGCCTTTGCAATCTTTTCTCTTTCTGTCAATTCACCAATCTCATTCCTTGCCACAATTCCCAGTTCCTTAAATTCAGGATGCCTGAACATCGCATCCTCATCTATGTCAACCTTGGCATCAAGGGCGTATATTTTTTTATCGCGGGTAATAACGAGGGGATTTATCTCGGCGAGTTTACAGTCAAAATCAATAAAAAGATTATAAAGATTAAAAATCACATTTGCCAAACCAGTTAATAAATCACCCTTGAATCCCAGTTCACCCGCAATCCTTTTTGCCTGATATTCAAAAACCCTTTCGCCGGCATTAAAATAGTATTTCTTTATTGCCTGGGGATTGAATTTAGCAATCTCTTCTATATCCACGCCACCCTGAAGACTAAACATCAAAAGCGGTTTGTGTGCAATTCTATCAATGAGTGCAGAGAGATATAGTTCTTTTTCAACATCAACCTTCCTTTCAATTAGAGCCTTTTCTATAACAAAAGGTCCGTGTTTTTTGCCCAACATCTCACTAATCTTTTTCTCTGCTTCTCCCCTGTTGTTAGCAAATTGGATTACACCTGCCTTTCCTCTGCCTCCTAAGAAGACCTGCGCCTTTATCACTACTGGATAGACAATTTTATCTAACTCCCCGAATGAATCTTTATCAATAACCACACCATCAGGAACAGGAATCTTTTTTCTTCGGAAAAGCATCTTACCTTCGTATTCATATAGCCGCATATGGTTATTATATAAACCTTTTCAAAATTTTCAAGTGGAAAGAAGGCGGTTTTAAGTCAAATCTCTACATTCTACATTTATTATGCACTTCGCTTGTATTTCAGTATAGTGCTATTGAGTGATTACCTTATTATGGAATTGCGAAATCAGATCATCGGTCTTCTTTAGCCAGACCTTTGAGCCGATTCTTTCAAAAATCCCTTTTGCCCTTTGCAGATATTTTATTGCTTTTTCCCTTTCACCTTTCACCTTTAACATTTCACCATAGTAATAATAAGCCTTTGCCAGTTCAAATGGTTGTTTCAGTTCTTCAAAGATTGCGATAGATTCTTTAAATTTACTTTCGGCCTTTGCCAGTGTGTTCTTGTCTCTCAGCCTCCAAGTCTCTTTGTCTTTAGGTCTTCTATTCATTATTCCCTTATCCCTTGATAACCCCTGTCTTGCATAAATCCTTGCTTTTAAAAGTAATGCCTCTGCCCTACCTGATTTTGATTTGAGTTTCTCCCCAATCTTCAGTCCCTCTTCAACATAATTTTTTGCAATCTCTGTGCCTTTTTTCGTGCCTTGACCGAACATTAACTCTCCAAACAAAATACAAATCCTTTGTAAACCTTCTTTATCTTTGATTTTCTTGGAAATCTTTTTTGCAATTGTAAAACATTCATTCGCCCTCACAAAATTATTCGTCTCCATATAAACGCTACCGATACCTTGGAGGCTTATCGCCCGACCCCGTAAATCTCCAATTGCTTCCTTTATCTCCAAAGAACTTTTATAATATTTAAGGGCTAACTTATACTCACCAAGACACCTATAGACACTACCGATATTGTTAAGAGTTCCTGCCTGTGCCCAACGATCTCCAACCTCTTTTATTATTTTTAAAGTTTTATTATAATGCTCAAGGGCTAATTTATATTCACCAAGACACCCATAGACAATGCCGATATTGTTAAGAGTTCCTGCCTGTGCCCAACGATCTCCAACCTCTTCTAATATTTTTAAAGACCTATTGTAATGTTCAATGGCTAACTTATATTTATCAAGTGTATGATAAATATAACCGATATTGTTTAAATTATATGCCTGTAGCAATCGGTCACCAATTTTGACGCAGATGTTCAATGACTTATTAAAGTCTATAAGCGATCTCTCGTATTTCCCAATTGCATAATAAATATGCCCGATATTGAGGATGGTTATTGCCTTGCCTCTATGGTCCCCAATTTTTTCTCTTATCTTTAAGGAGTTATTATAATACCTTAACGCGCTCTCATAATCACAAACTTTGTCATAAAAAAAGCCGATATTGTTGAGGCTTTTACCGACGCCCTTTTGGTCATTTATCTGCTGGTATAATTCAAGAGAATTCTCCGCTGAATTCAACATCTTATCATACCGGCCGATAGAACCATAAATATCGCTGAATTGCATAAAGCAGTCAGCAAGATATCTTTTGTCTTTGAACCGTTTTGATAATTCAATGCCTTTGTTAACATCTTCCAATGCCGGTTTACTCTGCCCAATCAAGTTATAAACCTCAGCCCTACCCATCAATGCCTTGAGTAAAAGTTCCTTTCTTGAATTACCCATTATTTTAAGACCTGCGGGTTGAATGAAAAGAAATTTACAAGAGACATTTTTTTATCTCCTTTATTTTATGGGTTAATTTTGGTCTCTTATAAATTTTTGATGCTTTGTTGAAGTAACATTCAGCATAATACTTATGGGAAATCGGATACTTAATGCCCGTGCCATAGTTTTATTATAGTAATAAAATCTTGATTGTCAACTATAATGTAATTATGATAAAGATCTTAGATAAACTTACTAGAAGTACCAAGCAGACTAGCTGGGTTGGGGAAAATGGACTTTTAATGGTTTCTTCAAAAACACAAAGAAGAATGCGAAGAGACTTTGCAACACGACTACCCCAGGAGGCCTTAAAAGCTATTGAGCCCGCATTCGCAAAAATTTCTCTCCTAAAGCCAGAGCCTCACATTAAAACCCATTTATTGCCGCTGTATTTCATTTATAACCGCTTCCAAAACCCAACCCAACCATTTGACTATCCCTTAATTTTGATTAAAATCTTACCAGAGACAAAGATGTTTATCGGGGTAGGGCAAGAGTTAATTGTCTTACATAAAAGTTTTCACTTGATACTCACCCTATCCCAACTATTCTCTCTCCCAAGGGTAATAGAGAACTCCCCAATGGGTATAGTTGACTCCCGGGAGAGAAGCCTTTTACCAAAGGAGGTAACATGGTCAACCTAAATCCCAACAATATTATCCCCTTTGGGATTGACCCATCGAGGACAAATCTAACTACCGTAAGTATAATCGAAAAGCCCACCCTTTTCAATATCAAAAATGACCAGCGTGGGCATAAGGGTTTTTTAAACAAAGTCGCCAGGATGGCACAAGAAACAGGTAAGACACCAGTCTTTGCCGTGGAAGGTAATTCACCATTTGCGATTAGTTTTGAGCTTGAGGCCTATCGGAGAGGTTATCTGGTTTATGAAATTACACCCTATGAGCTCAATCGGATGCGTGATGTCTTATGTGGTGAGGACCAGGACGATTTTCGCGATGCCAAAACGGCGGCAATGATCATCACTCAAGTACCACAATTGTTAAGACCCGCGGAGATTGATTCAAGGCAGTTTGCAATTAAACGGCTGGCGAAGGCTCGGCTCCGTTTAGTAAAGGACCAGACCCGTGATATCAATCTTCTGCATTGTCTTTTAGCGCAGATTTGGGGGCCTGATTATAAAAAGTTTTTTTCGGTGTTGAATAGTCCCCAGGCCTTGCAATTTTTTGTCAATTTCCCAACCCCTGAGGGGTTAAAGATTGGTGAAACGGAAGTCTTAAATAAATTGTGTGCCGGTGGTTTACCTTACTACAAAACCAGATGGGGTAAGAAGCGGGTGAAGGCGATCTTGGAGATGATTAAGGAGTTGAGTTGGGTTGGTGACGATTATTTAAATGAACTTG
>CBFGJQ010000436.1:0-8526 GCA_965649095.1 Caldifarciminota bacterium
GACAATTTAAGATTAACTTCCTGCCTTTCTCTTGCCTTTTTACCCTTAACTTCTTGGCCATTTAGCCTTCTTGAGCCCTTTTCCGCCATTTTTAGCCTTTTTAAGTTTTCTCACCAATCGCATTTTGTTATCCGTTTGAATTTAGAGGTAATAGGAATTTTTGAAATTCCTATTACCTCAAGAAAATTCCCGCTGATGCCGTCGGACAAAGCCTCTGGCATCGGAGGATGCCTCCGACTAAAGTCGGGCGCTACAATCACTCTTTTATTGTAGCGTCCATCTTTAGATGGACGGGCATCCCAACGCCACAGAGCGGACTCTCCATACATTCTGGATTGACCGCCCTTGGGCGGTTATTAATAACACCGCAAAGGGGTGTTACTCCAATAGTTGGTAGTCCCTATTTTATTTCATTGGTCTACGATAATGAATAAGTGCCAAATTGCAAAATAGCCTCCTGCCTTTTGCCAAATTTCTCGTCCCACTGAAGTTGGACACTACAGATGTTTTCTTCTCACCTTTTAAGCAGTAGAAGATTCTTTTTGGGAAAACTTACCACTTACGAAACCCCAAGGTTAAGCACACAACCAAAGGGCATTCTCATCCTGACCAACGAGACGGGATGCCTCTCTGCTATGCCCCCGGTTTCATATCTCCCTGTCTCTTTATGATAATTACAACTTGGCCTTTTTTACTGAGAGTGACCTTAAATTCTTTTCTAAGTCCCCCTCAAAGATATAGGATGAGACGGCAATGCCTGAGGCACCGGCGTCTAAGACCTTCTTATAGTTTTTACCATTTATGCCCCCTATTCCAACAACTGGAATTCTACTCATCCTGCATATTACACTCAGCCTCTTTAATCCACACACCACCGCATCGGATTTTGTCCGCGTCGGGAATATTGCCCCAACCCCAAGATAATCGGCACCATCCCTCTGTGCCCTTCTTGCCTCATCGATATTATGCACCGAGGCGCCGATGATATAACCATCACCGAGGATATCCCTTGCCTTCCCTACCGGTAAGTCTTTCTGTCCGAGATGAACACCATCCGCATTGCTCCCAAGGGTGATATCAACCCGATTGTTGATGATAAACTTCACCGATGATTTTGTGATCAATTCTCTCATTCTTTTGGCAAGACTCAAGAATTCTCTATCCGATTTCTCTTTTACTCGCAGTTGAATCATCGTTGCCCAGTTTTGTAGTGTTGAGATTAATCTTTTCAAGGGCATTATCTCAAGATATTTCTCATCAAGGATAGCATAGTTTTGGGGATTGAAATCTCTACGGCTAAATTGGAATATTGCCTTCTCAAGGTCGTAGATCTGGAAGCGCATCTCCTTTAATCGATCACTTAAATAGGGATTCTTGAGGCGAAGAATCTCTTCCATTGTCCGGATGGATTCCTTGAGTCGGTTCAAATTGGCAATGACCGGTTCCCGCTCTTCAAACCGCGACTTTTTATCAAAGCCTGAACGCCTTCCCAGGTCCTCTTCGCTCTTGCGATAAAGGATTAAATCTCTTAGCGGTATTTCTCTTTTTACTTTAAGAAATTCGCTTCGGACCTTTCTTATGGAGGTTAATAATCTGCTATTCTCTAAGGAGAAGCGGACATAGTCTTCAATAAATTTTAGAGATTCAGTTGTGCGATTCAAATTTACATCCAGAATCCTCTGCCAGTGCACAAACAATTATACAAAAAATTAAATTTCAGTCAAGGCATAGATGCATCTAAATAAGATGGCACAGGAAGGCGAATAAAAAGGGATTTTGAGAAAACAAGATGAACTAAATAGACGAGAAAGACCAAACCGTCGTGGCTGGGAAGTTGCTTCTATATTATAGCAAAAAATAATCATTCAACAAACCATCTAATTCTTGACGCGTCAAGATTTTGTGATAAAATAAGGTATGAAGGTTAAAAGTTTAAAATACCTGCCGGGGTAGTTCAAATTGAGAGAGATTTTGAATCTAAAGATGATGCATCATCAATCCGCCCTGGGAGCCAAAGTGTGAGGAGGTCTTAGAAAAGGATGGGTGAAGAGAAGATTTTGAGGTGGCTTTTGTATCAACAGTCAGATGAGAAGTTTCCTTACCAGTTATATATTGAAGTAGAACCCGACAATTTTTTGTGCCTGAATGTGCAGGACCGATGGCCCGGTCCGGGAAAGAAGATTTACTGTCAGCCCCTCGGTCTCTGTAATACGGTAAATTTACCAGCGCAAGAGCCCCTTGAGGAGTGTAATATCATAACCGCAAGAAGATACGGCAAAAGGCTTATCATTGTCCTTGACCGTAAGACAAAAAAGAGATGCTGGTTTGTATTTATAAAAAGGGAGTATAAGACAAGACCCGGCGAGTTTTATGAGCAGGTCTTCTGGATAACACAGTCTTCAGAGGCAATAAGAAGGTCGGGCGCTTATGTGCCAAAGGTAAAGGAAGGAGCGGAGATTGAAATAATAATTGATAAGCGGGAACACTATCCATACAAATTTGGTTATCTTCAGACAAAGAGGGAGAATCTTCCGGTTGGTGATTATGCCTTAATAAAAGATGGAAGGATAGTGGCAGTTGCCGAGAGAAAGAGCCTTCATAACTTTCTAAGTCAGATTGGCACATACGATTCATTCAAGGCAATGCTCACCGAACTTAACACATATCCATATAAGGCATTAGTCCTTGAGTCTCCGTATAGCGACTTTCTAAATCCCCGAAAGATAAAACCATATCGCGCCTCATACATTGCCGAAATCCTCTCCGACCTTGTAGTCCGCTTTCCCCAGATCCAGGTCGTCTTTTGTGACAATAGAAAATTTGCCCAGGAGTGGCTCCTGCGCTGGTTTCTGCGCATTAATGCAGAGTAACCAATTGACATCTCTATTTTTCTGATTAAAATTGTTTGTGCCACTCCTTGACGATTTGATTGAAAAACTTCAATGGCTGCCGGGGGTGGGCCGAAAATCTGCCCAGCGTATAGCATTCTTTCTATTGAAGATGGAAGAGCCAAAGGTTAGAGAATTGACTGAGGCAATATTAAGGTCGCGCCTTGAATTGAAGGAATGCTCAAAGTGCCACAATCTTGATGAGAAGGACCCCTGTGCGATATGTTCCAATCCAGCCCGGGAACAGGACCGTATCTGTGTTGTTGAGAAACCATCAGATGTAATGGTGATTGAGCGGATTGGTGAGTACTGCGGTCTCTATCACATCCTTCATGGAGTTATATCACCGATTGACAATATCGGTCCGGATGACCTTAGAATCAACACCCTGATTGAGCGGATAAAGAATAAAAAGATAAAGGAGGTTATTATTGCCACCAATCCTACTACCGAAGGTGATATTACTGCCCTTTATATTGCCCGCCTCATAAAGCCATACGGAATCGTGGTAACAAGGATTGCCCGCGGACTTCCTATGGGGAGCGACCTTGACCTCGCTGATGAGACGACAATCTTGAGGGCACTGGAAGGGAGAAAAGAACTATAAAGGCATCACCTTAACAGGTGCTCTATAATCTTTCTTATTGACTGTTATCTAAATGTGGATATAATTGGTCAGGAATAAAGTAAAGGAGAAAAAAATGGAGCTTCTATTTGCCGATGCACCACCGGGACAATCAGGTAATCCTTTTGTAAATCTTCTACCTCTGCTTCTGATATTCGTTGTCTTTTATTTTCTTCTAATCCTGCCCCAGCAGAGGCGCCAGAAACAACATCAACAGTTTCTCAGGAGTTTAAAAAAGGGGGATAGGGTAATTACCTCAAGTGGGATATACGGAACAGTTGCCAATATAAAGGATAATGTTATCTCACTGGTGATTGCCGATGGCGTGAAGGTAGATATTGAGAAAGGGCATATCCTGAACCGGGTTGAATCCATTCCCAAAGAGGGGTAAATCTTTTATAAATAGATGGGAAATTAACGGGTTGTAAAATCCACTCTTGGGTGAAAAATTGCACCGATGGAAATAGTTAGGTATCCCCGGGGGATTTTGAGAGAAAAGGCGAGGCCAATTGGGAAAATATCCGATGCGATTTTTAGACTCGCCGATTCGATGATATCACTGATGGTGGAAAATAGAGGAATTGGACTTGCGGCAAATCAGGTGGGTGAATTGTATAGACTCTTTGTCATTAACCTGAATCCATTTGAAGATAAACCAGAATTGATGGTGGTCATCAATCCTAAGATAATTGACCGGGAAGGTATAGATATAGACGAAGAGGGATGTCTCAGTTTCCCCGGACTTTACCTGAACATCCCAAGGTCAAGAAAAATTCGCCTCCATATGCAAAATTTGTATAATGAAAGGATAATCCTTGATACCCAAGGAATTGTAGCACGGGCAATCCAGCATGAAATTGACCACCTGGATGGTATTTTATTTATTGATTATGTATCAGAAGAGGAGAAGCCAAAATTGGAAAGATATCTTGATGGTTTAAAGAATAATAATTCCAGTTTTAAACTAAATAATATATGAGGATCGTCTTCTTCGGTGCCACCGAATTTTCCCTGCCCATTGTGCAAAAGATAAATGAAGAATTTACCCTCCTGGGGGTTGTGATTACAAAACCAAAGCCCAAGGGAAGGGGGCTGCGGATAAAGATGCCTCCGGTTGGAGAATGGGCTGAATCTATGGGGATAAGTATTTATGCCCCCGAATCCCCCAATGAAGAATCTTTTGTTAAGGTATTAAAAAAACTTGAGTCCGATCTCTTCGTTCTGGCTGCCTATGGTCATATTCTGAGTAGTGAACTACTAAAAATTCCTCGCCTTGGCGGGATAAATATCCATCCTTCCCTTCTTCCTAAGTATCGCGGTGCAGCCCCGATCCAGCGTGCCCTTATGAACGGCGAAAAGAAGACC
This sequence comes from Caldifarciminota bacterium, assembly GCA_965649095.1. Taxonomy (GTDB): domain Bacteria; phylum Hydrothermota; class Tepidihabitantia; order SM23-42; family JAOAFX01; genus JBDRWI01. The sequence goes on from CBFGJQ010000436.1 coordinate 4,879, forward strand.
GGAATTACCATCTTCTTTATGGATGAGAAGGTTGACCATGGGAAGTTGATTATGCAAAAAGAGGTGGCAATAGAACCAGAGGAGAATTTTGGTGCCCTATCGAAAAGACTCTCACTGATTGCTGCCCGGGAGATAAATGGTGTTATCCGCCTTATTGCCCGGGGGAATTATAAGCTCATAGAACAGTGTGAAGAGGAAAGGAGCTACGCCCCCAAGATAAAAAAAGAAGAGACAATAATTGATTGGACTGGTCCAAAGGAGAAGATCTTTAACCTTATCCGTGCCCTTTCTCCCCAACCCGGTTCCCGCACCTGGTTTCGGGGGAAGGAGTTAATCATCCTTAATGCCTCAATGAGTGATATGAAAATTGCCCCGGGAACCCTCCATATTGAAGGCCATAGAGTATATGTAGGGACCGGCAACGGTTCACTCATTCTCAATGAGGTCAAGCCCCAGGACCGCAAAACAATCTCCGGGCGGGATTTCTTAAACGGCTTTCATATAAAGGAAGGAGAGAGGTTCGGCCATGAATGCTCGTGAGGCATCTTTAAATGCCCTGTGTGAGGTTGATGAAGGTGTTAATCTAAAACTTGCCCTCGGCAAGATATTTGAAAAAGATGACCTATCTGAAGAGGACCGGGCCCTGGCAAATGAGATTGCCTTTGGAACACTGAGACACCGGGAAGAGATTGATCAGATTATAAAGGGCACCTTCATTGGAGACTTCAACTCCACAGACCCGGTAATAAAAAATATCTTGAGGATTGCGGTCTATCAATACCTCTTTTTAGACCGCATTCCGGTATATGCGATAGTTAATGAGGCTGTGAATTTAGGCCGGAATGTAAAAGAGAAGTCATTGATCAATGCGGTCTTAAGAGGGGTAATAAGAAATAAGAAACTGCAGGCGATGCGTGAACCTAAGGTCTGGATTTTGCGCAAGATTATGGAGGCATATCAGGTTGAGGGGGAAAGGATAATTGAATCTTTTAAAAATAGACCGGTGCCTTATATCAGGATAAATACCCTGCGAGGTGATGAATCAGTCTTAAAGGAACTTACCGAAATAGGTATTGAATTGAAGCCCGGAAACTGGCTTGGTGAATTTAGATGTGTCGGCCGGCTGGGGAATCTTATCAACCATCCACTCTTAAGGCATGGTTTTATCTCTATTCAAGATGAGGCGCAGGGGCTTGTATGCCGGCTCGTTGACCCGAGCCCCGGGGAAAAGATTATAGACCTGTGTGCTGCCCCAGGGAATAAGACAACCTACCTGGCGGAATTGATGAAGAATCAGGGTTTGATTATCGCGGTGGATGTAAGCCATTCGCGGTTAAGACTGGTTGCCCAAAATGCAGAAAGGCTCGGAATAAAAATTATAAGATATCTTCTCGCTGATGGAAGAAGGCTAAATCTTGAGGGTTTTGACAAGATACTTGTTGATGCACCCTGTAGTAATTCGGGTGTGATTGCCAAAAGGCCTGAGGTAAAGGAGCGGGTCAATAAAAGGGTTATTTCAAGACTCCATAATTTGCAATGCGCCTTACTTGATAATGCGGCAAAATTTTTAAAACCCAATGGCGTTTTAGTTTATTCAACCTGTAGTATCTTACCAAAGGAGAATGAAGAGGTAATCAGAAAATTCTTAGCCACTCACAGAGACTTTGAACTTGAGCCGGCAAGAAACTATCTTCCGATGGCAAACCAATATTTAAAAATCCTGCCTGGCTTTTACAACACCGATGGGATCTTTGCGGCGAGATTGAAGAAAAATGGATAAAAATTTACCATTCCAAAAAAAACCCGAATGGCTGAAGGTAAAACTTCCTTCGGGTGAAGAATTTAAGAGGGTTTATGAACTTTTGAAGTCATACAATCTCGCAACTGTCTGTCAGGAAGCACGATGCCCTAATATTGGCGAGTGCTGGCACAAAAAAAGTGCCACAATTATGATCTTAGGAAAAGTATGCACCCGTGCCTGTCGATTCTGTGCGGTAAAGACAGGTAATCCAAAGGGTTTTCTGGACCTGAAAGAACCAGAGAATGTTGCTGAGGTTGTGAAGAGACTTAACCTTTCTTATGTCGTAATCACCTCCGTTGACCGTGATGACCTTGCAGATCTGGGAAGCAGCCATTACACCCGAACAATCCAGGGAATAAGGGAAAAAAATCCTGCTACAAGGATTGAAGTTTTAATTCCGGATTTTGATTGTAAAGAAGAACTTTTAGAAAAGGTTGTCGCCACCCAACCATTTATCATTGGCCATAATCTTGAGACGGTAAAAAGATTGACCCCCTATATCAGGGATAGAAGATGTGGATATGAGAAATCACTCAATGTCTTGAAGACCATAAAGATGATTGATTCAAGGACCCTCACCAAAAGTGGCCTCATGCTCGGGTTCGGTGAAGAGGAGGATGAAATTATAGAGGCGTTAACCGATTTGAATGATGCGGGTGTGGATATCGTAACAATCGGTCAATATCTCCAGCCAACAAAGAGGCATATACCGGTAAAGAAATATTACGCGCCAGAGGAATTCAACAAATTTAAGAACCGGGCGGAAGAGATCGGAATTAAGTATGTAATAAGTGCCCCTCTTGTCCGTTCTTCCTACTATGCATCGGAGATAGTCCCTTTTGTTTAGGCCCATTTTGTTGATGGGTCATTCCCTTTATTGCACTCCGCTTGCCATCCCCCAGTTTTATAATATACATTTTTGATAACCAATGAATTTTTGGGTGTAGACATTTGAATTTTGCTAATTATTTATGATGGCTCATTTTTTACCTAAATATTAGGAGTGTAAATTCCATGATTTTTGAAATTGTATTTGCAAAAATAGTTAATAAAACTTTAACATTATTTAGAAGTTGTCATTCTAAAGAAAATATGTAGCGTCCAGATTTATCCTGAATCAAGTTCAGGACAGGTTCTGGACGAATTATAATCGTCTATCTTAAGCCTGCCCTGATGAAAATCAGGAATGGACGCTACAAAAGATGATGCTGTAGCGATTAAACTATTTAATGTTCCCCGTAAAAAATTATGGTGGTTGAAAATTTATCAGGCTGATAAGTCCTTTTCCCTGAATTGCCAAAAAACTCATGCGTTTTAAGGCGTTAATAATGGTCTTCACAGAAATTAAAAAAGGATCTGCTAAAAGGCGACAGCCAATTAACAAAACACTCAAAGTTTGTCTCGTGCCATGGCGAGCTTGAGGCCGCAATACTTCAACTAATGGCCGAATCTCAGTGCCTAACTCCCCAGCACCTCAAGACAAAGCCCACGCACGCCTAAATGGGTCTTTAAATCGCGAAACTTAACTTCAATCTGCATGCGCTCCCGATATAACGCTACGACCTTGTCATCAGATAGGATATCCTCAACCCCCGCCGGCCCGATTAAAAACCAGGGCTCCTTAAACCCTTTCTCCCGATAAATGATAATATCTACTAACTCACTTTTATTACGCCGTAAAAGCACATTCCGATAACGCACTGCCCGACCTTCGCAATGCCTTAACCGACCTAAAGATAACCACCGCCGACCAACTTTAACACTCACATTCCGGCGACCACGGATAATAAGACTGATTGAAATTATGCATTAAATCAATTCGACTATAGCCACGATCCAAAATAAAA
>CBFGJQ010000437.1:0-8498 GCA_965649095.1 Caldifarciminota bacterium
TAATCTCGGCGGCCGGTCTGTATACAATTTCTCCACGGGTTCTTTCCGCACGATACCTGAATTCTACCGTCATTTAATTATGAAAAGTATCAAAACTTCTTGTTTAGGAATTTTTGCCAATAAGGGCATTCTGTCAGGAAATTTCTTAATCTTTATATTCAAATTTTATACGCTACCCATTGATATGCGAACAGAGGTAGGGAAGTTTTGTGCATAAGCAATGCCTGCGGGCATTTAGGTTATTCCGGGGTGAGGCGTTTAAGAAAAATTTTGATGGATGGTCGTTGAATATGAGGTTTAAGATTTTAACACAATTTGAGGTGGAGGCGATAAATTTTGCAAGAAGTTGTCTTGAACACGGGAACAAAAATGATGCAGACAAACTTTTGCAGAAGGTCTTGAAGATTATCCCGGATTCAGAAGGGGCGAAAGAACTGATTAAAAGGTCAAATGGTTAAATAAACGCGACTAAAGTCGCTATTCCACCAAAGTTGGGATTTTAATCCTGTGTGCAATGGAGTAGTGGATTTAATCCCATGAAAAGCATAAGGTAATTTTTCATATGTATTTATTACCGATAGTTCATAGACTTACCTCGTGAAAAAGTGAGGTAGTATTCAGAAAAAATAGGCATTGACTTCGGCAATTCCTATGCATATAATTATATATGCAAGAAATTAAGTTTCTCGCAAATGTAAATATTGAGAAACCAATAATAGAATTTCTGTTGAAAAAGGGGTGGGATGTAAAAAGTGTTGTAGCGATAGATAAACAAATGTCAGATGCGGCAGTCTGCGCATTAGCCAATAAAGAAGAGCGGATCGTTTTAACAAATGACAAAGACTTTGGCGAAATTGTTTTCTTTCAGAAAAAAGTGTTGTATGGTGTCGTTCTTTTTCGTATAAAAGGTCAAGATGTAGAAGAAAAGATCACTCGGTTAGGAAATTTGCTCGCAAGGCATTCTAATAAAATAGTAAATCATTTTGTTGTCATCACAAATGAAAAATTTAGATTTATACCGTTGGAGGTGATTTAAATGGAAGAAAAAGAGTTGCTCAAAAGGATTGAGAGAAATCCAGAGATTATGTTTGGTAAACCGGTTATAAAAGGGACACGATTGCCCATTGACTTGATCATAGAAAAACTTGCCCATGGATATACCGAAGATCGAATATTAGCTGAGTATCCCTTTATGACGAAAGAAGATATTAGGGCTGCATTATTATATGCAGCGAAGGTTCTTGCCCTTGAAGAGGAGTTTTCTGCCGTATAGCAACAGGGTTTCTTTCTAAAAACAAAAATCTCCTATTTATCTCCGTTCTAACATTCTAACATGTTAGAATGTTAATATGTTAAAATCTTTGGATACTATTAGTGTGTTATCAATATTTCGCCAATTGGCGAAATGCCGAAATGCTATTTTTTATTATCGGTCATAACTTCCAAAAATATCTTTACTACATTCTCATCAAATTGAATACCAGAAAATTTTTTCAATTCCTTTAATGCCTTAACAATCTCTCTCAAACAGGCAATTAAAATAGGAATTTTTCAAATTCCTATACAATAAAAAAAGCGGAGGGCAAGTGCCCCCCGCCAGGAGAAGAGATGAAGCGTTATTGGGGTTTGCTCCATTTCCTGTTTTTGTTTACTGACCTGGAATGACTAATCTTAATAGCCACTTAACACAGATATAAAGCCACACACCAGTTATTCCCACTGCAATGAGCCAGTTGATTATTACAATCAGGACATCCTTTATATCAGTTCTCTGGAATAATCGGTTATTCATCTTTATCTCAAGAGTATTACCCTTTCGGTCTCATTGTAATCACCAACCTCAAGGCGCACGAAATATAGCCCGACAGGTAGTCTACGACCGAAGTCATCCTTTGGTTCCCAAACAATCCTGACTTGATTACCTGATTGTTGGAGCACTTGATGTCCAAATTGCCTAACCAACCTGCCCATTGCATCATAGACATAGATAGTAGGCAGTTCTTGCTCATAGTGCAAAGCGCCTGGGACATAATTAATTTCTATCTCACCTGAGGAAGGGTTGGGCTGAACCGCCAATCTAAAGGATTGGTCATAAGTAGACGGCATCTCGGTTTCTTCAATCCCCACCGAAGGGGGGATTACTACATCATCAATATACCAACCCTCTCCGATTACATACTCTGTATAGTCACTTATAAACCGAAACCTGAGCCGGCAGGTCTGGCCTGAATAATCCTGGAGGGAATAACTATATTGAATCCAGTTGTTCTGGTTCCCGTTGAATTCACCAAGTGTCTGCCACCACCCAGAACCGTTATCAATTTCTACATATCCATAGTCCAGGTCCGCAGCCAGACTATACAGGTGGTAGAAATAGAGATTTGTATTCGGGGCAACAACAAAGTAGGGAGAATAGAGCGAGGCATCGTTCTCATTTGTATACTGGTGATAAGTTTCAACCCCGCAATACCAGGAATGGCTTGGTGAATGACTTCGGTAGGTAGTAATATGCCAGTTATCTTTAGTCCCTGAGTGTACCCAACCGTCCTCACCTGACTCAATACTATCAGAAAAACCTGGATTTGTCGTAATAATAAACGGAATTGTATCAATCGTTGAGCCAAAATTTACTACAAAGGTGAGTTGGTGTGGTGAAGGACAGTTGGCGTTGATGTTAAAAGTAAAATTTAGCACGGTATCTAAACCACCCGGCCCAATTGCTACGCTTAACGGATTCTGACTGGTGATTGTAATATAGGGGTCGGCACAGCTTATGCCCGCACCACCAGTATAAATCCCGTTGCCTAAATTTTTACCGGAAACATCCATTGAGATACCTTCACCTGGTTCTGCCCAGCCGTTGTTGTTGCCGTTTATTTCAGAGATTCTCATCCCATAGTATTCCATCTCTGGCTCAGGTATTATCCCAATCTCTGCCCCCTGAAAGATTATTTTATTACTTGCCTGAACGAAGACCACAATCTTACAATTATTTTCATTCCAGGTCTGCCCAATTGTAAAATTTCGCGACCGGATGATACTATCGCCAGCCGGGATCGTTACTGCTTCACCCGATGCATCAGGGAGCATATCCCTCAAGACATAGTCAAGTTCATCCATCCCCTGCCAGTTATAGGGGATATCATTCTCTACAATTGCAAAATGGAGATTACCGGCTATTGTGCTTGATGAGTCATTGATGATTGTTGCGGTCACTAATCCAGTATTTGCGATTGAATCGTAGTTGCAAACAAGATTTATTCTCAGCTGACTGGGCACCGCGAGGTTTGAAGTAAGAATGTGACGGTAGAATGGATACATTGTTCCCAGGTATGCACCACCGAGGTTTGTAATCGTCCCATCAAAGATTACGGTTGGATACGCAGAAACTCCATAATATGCCCTTCGGGTCTCACACTCAGGAATGGCAAACGCATCGCTTATATGATAGGCGATTACGACCAGTGAATCATAACTACGTATGTAATTCTCATCAAGACCCCGTGCCGCACCTGGACAGAAATGGCACCAGGTCCCGGTAAACTCTTCGGCAACTAAAACCCGCTGGCTGGCCGAAAGGAATGAGCCAGTGGATAAAAATATGATTAATAACACCCACCTCATTCTCACCCCCACTGCTATTTTCTAATTATCACTATCTTTTCTCCAAAAATTCCATCCGAACTCTCCAATCTCAAAAAGTAGCACCCGGGCGGAACATAAGCACCTGCCTCGTCCTTTTGGTCCCAGTCAATCCCAAATTCGCCTCTCCCTTTAATCCGACATAGTTCTCTTATCAACTTACCAACACTATCGTAAATTCTTACTGTTGAACTCCCAGCAGTCGTCTTTATGCTGATAAAAGTCTTATCGGTGGCAGGATTGGGGAAGGCAATCAATGCCTCAGATAATCTTGGGCTAAACATTGATTCCTCTAATCCACCACCGGAAAGAATTGTGAAATTTCGCGGTGTGATGGCAATCGCAGTGTCTGTGCTCGTAGTTGCCGTGTATCTAATGTAACAATTACTGGAACCCTGAATATTGGCGGGTATTAACCATTGATAGAGACAATTATTCTTAAGGTTATCGGCGATGAGTATCCAGGGACCATTTTGCCCGCTCGTTGATAATTCCAGTCTAATCACCGTTGGACCAATACCCGAAGGGACACCGCAAGTCCATTTTATAAATTGGACCGAACCACGATAAAATTTCTCACCACCACGGGGGAAAACAGGAAAGACAAAGAGGGTTTCCGGAATGGATGATTCTTTATAGAATCGCGGACGATTTACTGAGACAAAAAAGTCTCCTGAGTCAGCAACCAGGGCAATATCTGGATATCCATTTTGGTCCGCATCAGGCCCAACCCTGAATGCGCTCTTATTACCCGGGCCTGGAATATAAAAGTTGGTTGTCTGAGTCCAGGTCCCGGCACCATTGCCAAGCCAGAGGGTGAATGTCCGCTTCCCAAAGGCACATATATCCATAAAGCCGTCAATATTCATATCGCACAACTGGGTTGCCTCGTAAGGACCTGATTGAGGCAACCCAGTGGAAAACGAACCCCAGGTATTATTCCCCTGCCAGACCCAGACCTCAACCCCGCCGGCGCTATTGATAAAAGAGAAGTCCTGGTCTCCATCATTATCAACATCACCCAAAGCTGGACCCTTTCTTCCCTGTGAACCAGCAGGAGGCAGGTTGCCATCAGCAAGGTTAAATCCTCCATTCCCATCACCAAGATAGATACTCCCATACTGGTGTGCTGCACAGAAATCCGCATAACCATCGTTATTCACATCACCAAAGAAAAAATCATTTACTGAATTACCACCGATGAACCCGAAACTCTGATGCCAGGTGCCATCAAGGTGATTTATAAAGATATGAATCCCATCATCAGCCCCGAATGAATTGGCGCCCAAATCCAGGTCTCCATCATTATCCACATCAGCAAAATCGGTGCCAAACATTCCATAGGGATTGGGGTCGCCGATATATATGCCATCATCCCAGGGAATCCAGTTCTGACCCGTGCCATCACCGAGCGCAGTCTCAAGGATGTAATTACCAAAATCATTAGATGAGTAATTATGATGCATACCATAGCCAATGTCCATAAATCCATCGTTATTGAGATCGCCAATCGCAATCCCGCCATAGCCGAAATTCCCATTCTGATAGATTGACCATTGACCCTGACCATTGCCAAACCAGACCATTACCCCATGCTCAGCACCAGTTGGTGAACCATGGTCACCGATAGAGATGATATCAATGTTGCCATCGTTATTTATATCAACCAGTTCCAATTCGGTCTCACCCTCTTCCAGCAAAGGATTATTTAAACCCTGCGAAGATTCAATATAATTGAGGCTATAGATGGGGGAGAAGATGGAGAGAATAAAGACCGGCCCAATAAACAGCATTCTCATAGTTCCTCCCCGCGGATATATAATTTTCTTACTTTACTTTGACAACCCGTAGCGCGGCTGTTGGCTCATTCTCTTTTTTGATAAAATAGACACCAGCGGTTAAGCCCTCGCCAATCCTTTCGCCTTTATATTTCCCAAGATAACGGCCCGATGGGTCATAGACCGAAAAGATGCTCTGTTCATAACCAGGTATTGTCGTGTAAGAGATAAAAGGATTTGGGTAAGGTATAGGTGCCCTATCCTTTTCCGTGCTTATGAGATTATTTTCTTCAATACTCCCGGGGTCCCTCTTTATAAGATAGAAATCATAATCACCAGCACCGTAGGACATAGTATAACCAGCAATGATATAGCCAAGGTCCGGCGTCTGCCATCCAGCACGACCATAATCCCAATCAGCACCGCCATAGGTATCTTGCCACTGGAGATTACCCTGTGGGTCGGTCTTGATGATATAGACATCAAATCCACCCGCACCGAATGATGCAGTGTGGCCAACTATTAAATAGCCACCATCCTGGGTCTTGCCCACCGAATATCCCATATCTTCACCCGAGCCTCCATAGGTCCTTTCCCAGCTTAGATTCCCACTGGCATCAGTCTTGATAAGATGGACATCATAGCTCCCTGCCCCGCTGGATGATGTTGCACCACAGAGGATATAGCCTCCATCATTGGTTAGTTCAATCGCATTTGCACTCTCATCACCGCTCCCGCCATAGAATCGCTCCCAGATTTTGTTGCCTGAAGAATCGGTCTTCACTAACCAGGTATCACGGGCAAAGGTTCCACTCTGGGAATTGCTTGCACCACAGAAGATATAACCACCATCCTGGGTTCTTTTTATCGCATAGCCGCGGTCGGAAAGACTTGCACCGATTGCCTGTTGCCAGACCATATTACCAGCACTGTCGGTCTTTATAAGATAACCATCATCACCACCAGCACCGAACGAGGTTGTATAACCGATCAGAATGTAACCACCATCAGGTGTCTTCAGTGCCCCATAACCACGGTCATCGCCACTACCTCCAAAGCTCCGGGACCAAGCCTGATTACCGAGAGAATTGACCCTTAAAAGATAGACATCACAGCCAAGTGGTGCATTGCAGATTCCAGCACATATATAACCACCATCATTTGTCTGCTCAATTGAGTAGAGATAATCACCGGTTGAACTACCAGCATAGGTCTGTTGCCAGACAAGATTACCTGTGGCATCGGTCTTCACAATATAGCCATCGGGCCAGGTACCACTCCAGCTATTACTCATCCCGGCGATGACATAACCACCATCCTGGGTCTGTTGCATTGCATAGGCAACATCGGTCACTGCACCGCCATAGGTGTGCTCCCAGCCGGCAAAGGCAAAAGAGGTGATTATTAAGATTAATGAAACAAAAGTGATTTTTCTTTTCATCTTTATCTCCTCTATCCCTTCCCGGCCCTCCCCATTTTAGAGGAGGGCCGGGGAATTTTTTACTGCACCTTGACTATCCTTATCACCGCTGCCCAATTGTTAGATGGTCTGATAAAATAGACACCGGTTGGCAGGTCCTTACCAATACACTCACCTTTATACCTGCCAAGGCAGCGACCAGCACCATCATAGAGGGTGAAGAACTCTTGCTCATACCCCCTGACCGTGGTGTAATTATGGAATGGATTGGGCAGACACCTATAATCTGAATTTATGCGCAAACTAACCGGAGCCTGCTCGGCAACACCTAAGTTTCCCAGAGAATCGGTCTTTGCCACCCATATATCATAGTTTTGATTATAATAAGAATAACCGCAGCAGACATAGCCTTTATCCGGTGTCTGCTCAACCCAGTAACCCCTCTTGCCTCCAATAGGAAGATATGGGCTCAGGTCATGGCACCACAGTGAATCTCCATTCGGACCGAGTCTCAATAAATACCAGGTCGATAACACAATATATCCACCATCTATTGTCTGCCGACCACTTACAACTGTATGCGCGCTCGCCCAGCCCACTCCAGCCACCCCTGTCCAACGGCTCCAGACCGTATCACCTGTAGCATTGGTCTTTATCACATAGACATAGCGATTACCATAACCCTTACTACCGAATAGGATATAGCCACCATCTGATGTCTGCCAGCCGGTGCGACCGTCTTCATAATAACCATCTCCCCTTTCACCATAGTATTTAATCCACTGGGTACCACCATTAGCATCGGTCTTGACCAGGGCATAATCTAAATCATTATACCCCATCCAGGAATGGGTTGCTACCATATAGCCACCATCAGTAGTCTGCTGGACGGTCATTGACTGCTGATAACAACCAGCATCCTGTAAGGGAATAATCCTCGTCCAGGTGATATTACCTGAGGCATCGGTCTTTACCAGGTATACATGATAGTTGCCGGTCGCCGGGTCCACCTTACACCCAGCCGCGATATAACCTCCATCTGATGTCTGTTGCCCAGAGAGTCCACACTCACCATAACCGGCATCAACGGTTCTGGACCAGACGGTATCACCTGAGGCATTGGTCTTGAGAATATATAGATCACCACTACCACCAGAGAAGTTATAGTCGCCAACAATTAGATACCCACCATCTGAAGTCTGTGTAACAGAAAAGCCGTGGGTATTCGCGCCGTACTGTTTTATCCAGAGGATATCACCACTGGCATTGAGTTTGATTAATATGGCATTATTAGGATAGTAGTTAGTCCATCCTGTGACCACATAGCCCCCATCATTGGTGGGCTTCACTGATAATGCCATATCAGTGCCCGTTATATCAATTACCTTCACCCACTTCTGCTGGGCACTGCCCAGACTTAAGACCAAAAATATAATAGAAAGAAGCGCAGAGAGTTTCATCATACCTCCTTTTTTTATCTCTCTTCTAACTGCCTCAAGATGCCCAATATTTGTTGCACATCACCCCCTTTCAGATTAGAAGATATTCAGGGGGATACCCCCTGAAAACCCCCGCGGTCTAATGTTCTTAAGAGATACGCCGATACCCAATTTCATTTCGTTTGCCCTGAATATCTTGTCGCCTTTATTTTTATAATG
>CBFGJQ010000438.1:0-8297 GCA_965649095.1 Caldifarciminota bacterium
CAGAGTCCCTTGACCAGACAGTAAAAGACCCTGAGCTTTTAAAAGTGAAAACTGGATTACCAATTTTTGCTTCAATTCCCCTTGCAGGAAATAAAAGGAAAAATTTAACGGAAATTTTTAAAAAGAAAAAATTACAGGAAGAACAGGTAGTTATTTATAATAGAAATTCAGCAGAGTTTGAAACATTCAGAAGGTTAGGAGTAAACATGGAATTTGCCCATCCTGAGAAAAAATATAAAGTAATATACATAACATCACCTAATCCTGAAGAGGGAAAAACATTTGTTTCTCTTAATATTGCTTTAACACTTGCAAAAATCGGAAAAAAAGTGTTAGTAATTGATACTGATTTCAGAAAGAAAAAAGGACAGATATCCAATATTATAAATTTTGAGGGAAAAGGGGGTTTATTTGATGTTCTAAAAGGGGAAGTAGATTTGAAATCAGTTTTAAATTACATTCCTCAATATTCAATAACCCTTCTACCAATTGATGAAATACCTCCCAATCCTTTTATCTTTCTTGAATCAGAAAAAATGAGAAAGTTGATAGAAGACTTAAGAAAAGAATACGATTACCTTATAATAGATGGTGTTCCGGTTCTTTTTTTTGCTGATGCAGCATATCTTTCAAAATACGCAGATGGAACACTTATTGTTGTTAAATATGGCAAAACAAACTATAAAGAACTTGAAAGCACAAAAGATATTTTTCTTTCTTTGCGCTCAGAAATAATAGGTGTTGTCCTGAATGCTGTGTCCAAAAAACCTGGTAGTTATTACTATTATTATTACAGATATTATGATAAATATTACAGATGAAAAGAGTATTAATAACAGGCATAACAGGGCAGGATGGTTCATATCTTGCTGAATTTCTCCTCAGTAAAGGTTATGAAGTCCATGGACTTATTCGCAGGGCAAGTACATTCAATACTTTAAGGATTAATCATATATATGTTGACCCCCATGAACCGGGAGCAAGGCTTTTTTTATACTATGGTGATTTAAATGACGGGGGGCAGTTAAGCAACTTGATTTACAATATAAAACCTGATGAGATATACCACCTTGGTGCCCAGAGCCATGTAAGAGTGAGTTTTGATATGCCAGAGTACACAGGTGATATAACAGGACTTGGAACCACGAGATTACTGGAAGCAATAAGAAGAAGTGGTATAAAAACAAAATTTTTTCATGCTTCCTCTTCTGAGATATTTGGTTCGACCCCTCCCCCTCAAAATGAAAAATCACCTTTTCATCCACGAAACCCTTATGCAGTAGCAAAACTTTATTCCCACTTTATAACTGTAAACTACCGTGAGGCTTACCGTATATTTGCCTGTAATGGTATTCTTTTTAATCATGAATCCCCAAGACGCGGAGAAACCTTTGTGACAAGAAAAATAACAAGAGCGATTGCCCATATTCTTTCCGGAAAACAGAGAAAACTCTACCTTGGAAACCTAAACACAAAAAGGGACTTTGGATTTGCACCCGAGTATGTTGAAGCTATGTGGCTTATGCTGCAGCAGGAGGAACCCGATGACTATGTGATTGGAACCGGTGAAAGTCATTCTGTAAGGGAGTTTGTTGAAAGGGCTTTCCATTATACTGGAATTGAGATTGAGTGGAGAGGCTCTGGTTTAGAGGAAAAGGGTATTGTAAAAAGTGTGGATTTTAGATGGGACCATATTCTGAAACCGGGCCAGGTCATTATAGAAATAGATCCAAGATATTTGAGACCAGCTGAAGTAGAACATTTACAGGCAGATATAAAAAAGGCAAGAGAAAAACTCGGATGGGAACCAAGAGTTAACTTCAATGAACTTGTTATGATAATGGTTGATTATGATATGAAGCAGCTTGGTATTGAGCCTATCGGAAAAGGGATAGAAATTTCTCATCAGAAAGGATTTTTTTATACAAACCATGAAGTTAGTTTTATACCAAAGGCAGAAAAAGGTCAGTTATGAAAAAGGAAAGTAAAATTCTTGTCCTTGGAGCAAGCGGTCTTGTGGGTAGTGCAATTGTTAGAAAGCTTCTTGAAAAGAGGTATAAAAACATCGCTGGGACTTATAAAACCAGAAAACCCAGATTTGAAGGTATAAAGCTTTTTCAGGTTGACTTAACCAGTCAAAAGGAAACTGAAAAATTCTTTGAACAATTAAGACCAGAGTATGTTTTTTTTGCTGCTGCAAAAGTTGGGGGAATTTTTGCCAACAATACCTATAAGGCAGACTTTATCTATGAAAACATGGCTATTGCTTTAAATGTTATCCATGCATCCTATAAATACGGTGTAAAAAAACTCCTTAACCTTGGTTCTTCCTGTATATATCCCAGACATTCACCGCAACCTATGAAGGAGGAATACCTTCTTACAGGTCCCCTTGAACCCACAAATGAACCCTATGCTATTGCCAAGATATCAGCTATAAAGCTTTTGAGATACTTTAATGAGCAGTATGGCACAAACTTTATCTCTGCAATGCCAACAAATCTTTATGGTCCAGGAGATAACTTCAATTTAGAAACTTCTCATGTTCTACCTGCATTAATAAGGAAGTTTCATTTAGCAAAGCTTCTTGAAAATGGTGATTTTGAAGGAATAAAGGGAGATTTAACAAAATATCCTTTAGGTTTTGGATTTGATGGATTAATTAATTTTTCTGATAATGAAGGAATTTTAGAGATTCTTCATAAATTAGGGATAGAGTTTAATCAACATGAAAAGAAATTTAGCCGGGTAAAGGTAAAATTATGGGGAAGTGGGGAGGTATACAGGGAATTTCTTTACATAGATGATCTTGCCGATGCCTGTATATTTCTTATGGAAAAGGTGAATGCATGGGATTTATCTTCTTCCCATCCAGCTATTTCAAAAAAGTCCCATAGCTCCGATTTAGAGCAAAAGCTTAGTCTTTCCGATTATTTCATCAATGTGGGCACAGGAGAAGAGATAAAAATAAAGGAACTTGCTGAGCTTATAAAAGATATAACTGGTTTTAAAGGGGAAATAGTTTTTGACCCTTCAAAACCGGATGGAATGCCAAGAAAGTTACTTGATGTGAGTAATGTAAATAAACTTGGCTGGAAAGCAAAAACAGATCTTAAAGAAGGAATTAAAATAACCTATGAGTGGTATAAGGATACCTGATGGTGGAGTTATTCGCAGTTAGTTTTAGACCCTTGCGGAAGTTTTAATCAAGGGATTTCAGCTATGAAAAATCCGGACTATTGGTTGGAAACAAGAATATACAATAAAAAACAAAATTAAATCCTCAACATTTACCTTTACCTTCTCCCCAGATGTGAAATATTAGCATACCCATGAGAAAACCTCAAATCATTGTTGCTCAACTCGGAGCTCGTATGCACTACGCAGTGCCACGAATACTTTATGAGGAAGGCATGCTTAAATGTCTATACACTGATATTTATATAGGAAATAAACCATGGTTGGAGTTTTTAATAAAGAATTTACCTTTCAATACTAAAAACCTTGAAAAATTTTTAGGAAGAAAAGATGGGGTAATTCCATCTGAAAAGGTTGTTTCTTTTGATTGGCTTGGAGTTTTGTACTGGTGGAGGCAGAGGAAGGCGAGGGGAACAGAATTACGCAAGATTTTTGCAGAAGGAGGGAAGGCATTCAATCAAAAAATAATAAAACAGGGACTGCCTGAGGCAGATATTATATACGGTTTTCAAAGTGCTTCACTTGAATTGTTTGAGTATGCAAAATCAAAAGGGTTAAAGTGTATTCTTGAACAAACAATTATACCTCAGAAGATTCAGCAAAAACTACTGATGGAAGAAAAAGAACTCTGGCCTGGCTGGCAGAAGGATATAGAATTTATAGGGCAGAATAACCCGCTTGCAGAAAGAGAGGAGAAAGAATGGCAATTGGCTGATTTGATTATCTGCGGGTCAGAATTCGTTCTTAACGGCATAAGGGAAGTCCTACCAGAAAAATTTAATATAAGTGTTGTTCCTTATGGTGTTGATCTGAATAAATTTAAACCTTTTGCAAAAGAACCATTTAAAAAAAGACCCCTGCATGTTCTTTTTGTTGGTGAGGTTGGATTAAGAAAAGGTACCCCATACTTGCTTGAAGCATTACGAATGTTGAATTCAAGGCAGATACAAGCAAAACTTGCTGGGAGGATTTCCATTACTCCATATTATGTTAAGAAGTATGAGGAATATGCTGAATTTTTAGGAACCATACCAAGAACAAAATTGGCTGAATTATATCAGTGGGCAGACATTTTTGTGTTTCCATCCATCTGTGAAGGTTCTGCGACAGTGACTTATGAGGCACTTGCGTCGGGGATTCCGGTAATTTGTACACCAAATACTGGCTCTCTTGTGAGAGATGGTATAGATGGATATATAGTTCCAATTCGTGATTCAGAAGCAATTGCATCAGCAATTGATGGTTACCTTAGAGACCCTGAAAAACTTAAAGAACACCAGAAGAACGCAATTGAAGGCAGGGAGAAAGTCGGAATTGAGGCATATAAGCAGAGGTTGGTTGAAAATATAAAAAAATGTATTAGAGAAGTTTAATGAAACAAAAACCATCTCTTCTTTTCATATTTGGAACTCGTCCTGAGGCGATAAAACTTGCTCCAGTAATCATTAAGGCGAATAAATGTAAAAAATTTAGTGTAAAGATTTGTGTTTCTGCCCAGCACCGCCAAATGCTTGACCAGGTTTTAAGGATTTTTGATATAAAACCGGATTACGATCTAAATATTATGCAGGATAATCAGAATTTATTTGATGTTACTATTAATTCTTTAAGAAAACTAAAAGATGTGGTAAAGAATGAAAATCCGGATATTGTTGTTGTTCAGGGCGATACAACTACAGCATTTGTAGCAAGTTTATCATCGTATTATCTCAGAATAAAGGTTGCACATATTGAAGCAGGATTACGTACAAAAGATAAATTTAATCCGTTTCCCGAAGAAATTAACCGTCGATTGATTGATTGTCTTTCTGATATATATTTTGTTCCAACTGAAAAAGCAAGACAAAATTTGCTATCCGAAGGTTTTGATAAACGAAATATTTTTGTAACAGGGAATACTGTAGTTGACTCACTTTTAATGATCGTAGAAAAACAGGGTCACGAAAAAGTTCAAAAATATTATGAAAATTATTTCTATAAGAAATATAGTATTGACTTAAATTCAAGAAATACAATTCTTGTAACTGCCCATAGACGAGAAAGTTTTGGTAAAGATTTTGAAAATATTTGCAAAGGTCTCAGGATGATTGCTGAAAATAATTTGAATGTCCAGATTGTTTATCCAGTACATTTGAATCCTAATGTTCAAAAGCCGGTAAGAAAAATTCTGCAGAATCAGAAAAATATATATTTAATTGAACCCCTTGATTACTTATCCTTTGTCTTTTTAATGCAAAAATCCTATCTAATTCTTACTGACTCAGGTGGAATACAGGAAGAGGCGCCATCGCTTGGTAAACCAGTCCTTGTGATTAGAAAGACTACTGAAAGACCGGAAGGAATTGAGTCAGGTGTTGCTAAGGTAATAGGTGTTAGTTCCGAATCCATTTATTCAGAGACAATGAAACTTTTGAAAGACAATAGGTTGTATAGAAGAATGTCAAAGGCAATTAATCCCTACGGCGATGGCAGAGCATCAGAACGAATTGTATCAATACTATTAAAGGAATGTCTATTATCCTGAGTATTCTTTTTAAAATAAATAATCTGAGAAATACATACCTTCCTGCTGGTTCCCTCCGTGCCCGTTTTGCAAAAGGTGCGTTCTGGTCCCTTGCAGGTGCGGTGATTTCAAGAGGATTAAACCTTGTTTCATCCATCATTGTTGCCCGTCTTCTTGGCAAGGTTAGCTACGGTGAACTTGGCATAATTCAGAGCACAGTAGGGATGCTCGGTGTATTTGCCGGGCTTGGTCTTGGTATCACATTAACAAAGTATGTGGCAGAATTCAGGGAAAAGGACCCTGAGAAAACAGGAAGAATAATAGCCCTTTTATTACTTGTTTCATTTATTTCTGGTTTAATTGTTAGCATTATTTTAATTATTCTTTCCCAGTGGATTGCGGAAAAAATTTTATCTGCACCTCATTTATCAAGTCTTTTAAAATTGAGTGCTTTTCTTTTGTTCTTTGGAGCAATAAATGGCGCCCAGACAGGTGCCCTTTCCGGATTTGAGGCATTCAAGACCATTGCCATTGTAAGTTTAATTTCTGGAATAATTTCTTTTCCTTTGATGGTCGAGGGTGTCTTTTTTTTTCAACTTAAAGGTGCTGTGCTCGCACTTGTTGCCTCAATGGTTGTTAACTATTTTCTTAATAGAATAGCAATAAAAAGGGAATGTGAGAGATACAAAATTAAACCAGATTTTCATAACAGTTTTCAGGAGATACCTGTTTTATGGAGATTCAGTGTTCCTGCATTTTTATCAAACGCAATGGTTGGTCCAGTTTCCTGGCTCTGCAACACAATTCTTGTAAATCAACCGAATGGATACGCAGAAATGGGTATATTCAATGCAGCAAATCAGTGGTATAATGCAATGCTTTTTTTGCCAGGTGTAATGAGTCAGGTTGTGTTACCTTTATTATCGCAGAGTATAGGTATTCAAGATAGCACAGGTTCAGCAAAAGTTTTAAATTTTTCGGTTAAAACCAATGGCATAATCATTTTTACAATTGCAATAATCTGTTCTATTATGAGTCCCTTAATTATGGGGTTTTATGGTGAGGGTTTCAGGTCATCATGGCCTACACTTATAGTTGTATTAATAACAGCATCACTTCTTGCAATTCAAGTCCCGGTGGGGAATATTATAGTTGCCTCAGGGAAGATGTGGTGGGGTTTATTAATGAATATGGGTTGGGGGGTTGTGTTTATTTTTTTAACATGGAATTTTGTAAGATATGGAGCATTGGGGTTAGCTGGAGCAAGATTGGGTGCATACATTATTCATGCAATATGGACTTTTGGGTTTGCTTATTTTTTCATCAAACAGAGATAATAGGCTGTAAAAGATATGAAAATCACTGAACCCAATCATCCTTTTAATCGTTGCGGGCTTGGGGCATTGTCTGACCTTAGAACTTCTGAGTGGAAAGAACTATTTGAATTTTTAGAAAAAGAGCAGGAGATTTTTCTTAAAAAAGAAAAATATTTTCGAAGTCCAGAATATAAATGGCCAAGGGACCCTTTGCACACCTGGAGCCGTGTATGGGAATACCCTTATGTCTATTATCATTTAAAGGAGTTGAGAAAAAATTATAAAGATAATAGTTTACCCATCGTTGTTGATTTCGGTAGCGGGGTGACCTTTTTTCCTTTTGCAGTTGCAAAGCTGGGTTATAATGTAATCTGTGTGGATAAAGACCCTGTGTGTGAAAGGGATATGAAACAGGCAATAAAATTAATTCCTTATAATCCAGGGAAGATTGAATTTCGGTTGAACAATGGCTCAGAAATTCCCTTAGAAAGTAGAGAAGCTGATATAATTTACTCTATAAGTGTGCTGGAACACATACCTGACTTTACGGGTATTATTTCAGAAATGGCACGAGTGCTTAAAAATAATGGTTTTTTGGTTTTAACTTTTGATCTTAACTTAAGAAGTGATAGGGAAATGGGAGTGGAGAAATTTTATTTACTTAAAAAAGAAATTTCAAGGTATTTTGAATTTATCTATCCGGAAATCACTATCCATCCTTCTGATATGCTGACTTCCGCCAATGGACCCTATGGATTTAGAAAACCTGAAGGATTCAAATTATTAAAATTTTTTCTAAAAAACAGAATAATCAAACCCCTCCTTGGTTTAAAGCCAGCACCAATGATTCCCTTTTATCTTTCAGTTATGGGTATGGTACTCTTTAGGAAATCGGAATGAAAAAAAAGGCAATAATAGTATGCCCAATTTTTTATAAATTAGATGGCTCATCTATGTCTATCGGAGGTTCTGAAAGTTATTTTTTAAATTTGGCAATGTTATTGAAAAAAAATGATTTTGAAGTTACATTGATACAAAATGCTATAAAGCCATTTAAAATATACAATGATTTTATTAAAGTAATCGGTTGTAGTTCCCCAATAGAAAAAAATAGTATTTTAAAATCAGAATTTATTGAGGGAAACTCAATAGTATTTTATTCGGATTTCTTTTCAATAACCCGATTTGTTCCTCATCCTTCGGTTGTAATCAACCATGGAGTAATAAGAGACTTTGCAACATATAATTTTAGTAATAAAATATTACAAAATCTTATAAAT
>CBFGJQ010000439.1:0-8292 GCA_965649095.1 Caldifarciminota bacterium
TCTGTAAATCCAGTTCAATAATAGAAACCAGATACTCAAATCTAAAAGGCTCAAACCAACGACCACAAATCCCATTACACCACCGGCAGCAAATGCCACCCTCAGACCGCTATTTAAACTCTGCCGTGCCGCATTTGCTGTGCGTGCGGAAGAGTTCGTTGCCTGAGTTAAGCCGATAAATCCAGATAATCCGGAAAAGAAACCACCGGTTATAAAGGCAAATGGAACATAGATCGGTAGCATTCTATTTAAGACAATGATTAACAAAATTACAAATACAATCGCAAAGAATATCGCCACAACACTATACTGTCTTTTAATATATGCCCTTGCCCCCTCCCTTACTGCCTGGGCAATCTTGCGCATCTGCTCAGTGCCCTCATCAAATCTTTTTGTGCTTAAAGAGAGATACCAGGCAAATAAGAGGGCCAAAATTGAACCAATTGGTGTCAACCAGAATAATGGGTGCACAAGACCTCCTTAATTAGCTAATATTATAATGATTTTTCAAGAGAAATCAAGGACTAATACAAATTATTTTTACCCTAGCCGTTTCCGCCCCGTCTTTCCTCAAAATAAAATCTTACCCCATTGATTCTTTCCGGAATGGAGAGAAGAAAATAACCCAATCTACTCATCATCCTCCCATAATCACTGAAACATCAGGCGATTTTAAGACCCGATGATAGGCGGTAGCAATGTTACACAAGATTGGAGTGGCACCGCTTATTTATCCAAATATAAGGGTAAAAGGGCTCAAATGGCTCAAGAAGGGAAAGAAGGCAGCCATTTTTTATCCTCTTCGCCTTTTTGCCATATTGAGCCATCTTTAGCCTCTTCTCCCTTTTTACATTATAGCAAGTCTTTTGCAAAGGGGAGACAGGGGGATTTCCGATCGCCGAGGGAAGGTGCACAAACTTAGATGGAGCATCTCTGGGGGTTTCAGGGCCTGCCCTGAACTTGTTTCAGGGGTTCTCCCCTGATGTATCTTGATTTAACCGCATTGTTGACATTTCCCTTTTCTTTGTTATAATTTAATATGCTTCAGAAGGTCTTAAGCAAGGTCTTCGGGACAAAGACCGAAAGGGAGTTAAAGCGCCTCTGGCCGATTGTTGATAGGATAAACGAAATATACGAAAGAATCAAGGGTGCTGACCTTCTCAAACAATCCGAGGATTTGAAAAAGAGAATATCTCAAGGCGAATCGCTTGCTGATATTCTTCCCGAGGCCTTTGCACTGATCAAGGAGGCCTGCCGGCAGCTTATGGGTAAGAGATGGCCGGTCGTGGATATAGAGACCGAATGGAATATGATTCCCTTTGATGTCCAGTTAATTGGCGGGATTGTTCTCCATGAGGGTAAGATTGCAGAGATGAAGACCGGGGAAGGAAAGACCCTGGTCGCAACAATGCCCCTTTATCTTAATGCCCTCACCGGTCGTGGTGTCCACCTCGTTACTGTGAATGACTATCTGGCAAGAAGGGACCGTGAATGGATGGGTCCGGTATATGAATCACTCGGTTTGACGGTTGGTGTCTTGCAACAGGGGATGGAGAATGAGGCGCGTAAACAGGCATACAATTGTGATATTACCTACGGGACAAACAATGAATTTGGTTTTGATTATTTGAGGGATAATATGGTCTGGCGATTTGAGGACAAGGTTCAGCGCGGACATTACTATGCAATTGTTGATGAGGTGGATAGCATCTTAATAGACGAGGCAAGGACACCGCTGATTATCTCCGGTCCGGTTGAACGTGAGACGAAAGGTTTTGATGAGTTAAATCCGATTGTTCGTAAGTTGACCGCGCAACAGAATATCTTGGTAAATCGCATCGTTGAGGAGGCGAAGAGGCTCCTTACGGAGGGTAAGGAGAGGGAGGCAGGTATAAAACTCCTTCAGGCAAGGCGGGGTGCACCAAAGAATAAGCAGTTATTGAAACTTGAACAGGAGACAGGGATAAAGAGGTTGATTGAGGAGACTGAGTTAAACTTCTTACGTGAGAAGAGTTTCCACAAGATTGATGAGGAGTTGTATTTTGTAATAGATGAAAAGTCACACATTGTTGATTTAACGGAAAAGGGGAGACAGCTCATTGCCCCCAACAATCCCCAGATGTTTATCCTGCCGGATTTGAGTGAGAAGATTGGTAAGATTGACAAAGATGAGACACTTACACCCAAGGAGAGGCAGTTTGCCAGGGAGAAAGCCTACGAGGAGTATGCAAAGAAGAGCGAGGTCCTGGCGAATCTCCGCGCCTTATTAAAGGCATACTCTCTATATGAGAGGGATGTTGAATATGTGGTTCAGGATGGGAAGGTAATAATTGTTGATGAGTTTACCGGAAGGTTGATGCCGGGGCGTAGATTCTCCGATGGTTTACATCAGGCACTTGAGGCGAAAGAAGGTGTCCGTGTCCAGGAAGAGACCCAGACCTTTGCGACAATAACAATTCAAAACTATTTCCGGATGTATGAAAAACTTGCCGGAATGACCGGAACCGCCGCGACCGAGGCAAACGAATTCTGGCAGATCTATAAACTTGATGTCGTGGAGATTCCAACCAAGGAACCGGTGCGCAGGATTGATTATGAGGATATCGTCTACCGCTCAAAACGTGAGAAGTATAATGCCATAATTGAGGAGATAATAAAATGGCATAAATCAAAAAGGCCAATTCTCGTGGGTACAACTTCAGTAGAGGTCTCTGAGGTCCTATCCCGCCTATTACAGATGAAGGGCATTCCCCATGAGGTCCTGAATGCCAAGCACCATCAGCGTGAGGCAGTGATTGTTGCCCGTGCCGGTCAGCCGGGTGCAGTTACTATTGCGACAAATATGGCAGGTCGCGGAACTGACATCAAATTGGGACCGGGTGTTGTGCAGTGTGGTAAATGTTGTATAAAATGTATTGATGAAGATTGTAGCAATTGCGAGCATGAGTATAAAAGGGAATGCTTCACCGATGTCCCCTGCGGTCTTTATATCATTGGCACCGAGCGCCATGAGGCGCGGCGGATTGACAATCAACTGCGCGGAAGGAGTGGGCGTCAGGGAGACCCTGGTTCATCAAGGTTCTTTCTCTCATTAGAGGATGACCTGATGAGACTCTTTGGTTCGGATCGGGTGGCAGATATTATGGACCGATTTGGTGGCGGTGACCAGAAGCCATTGACCCATCCCCTGGTAACGAAGGCAATTGCCAATGCCCAGAAGAGGGTGGAGGAGAATCATTTTGAAATCAGAAAACACCTCCTTGAATATGATGATGTGATGAATAGACAGCGGGAGGTAATCTATAAGATGAGGGATGATATCCTCAAGGCAAATGACTTACAGGAGATGCTCTTTAAAAACTTTGAGACAGCGATAGAAGATATTCTTCTGAAATATACCGATGTCAAGACCCCACCGGAAGAATGGGACTGGGATGGGATTAAAGGTGAGTTCAATGCCCTCTTTCTTACGGATTTCTACATCACAAAAGAGAGAATGGAAAAGATAAGGCAGGAGGAACTCCTTGATTTGCTTTTAGAACGGGCAAAGGAGCGTTTGAAATTCCGCCAACAGGAACTCGGTGTGGATGTGTTTGCTGAGATGTTAAAATTTATTCTCTTGGGAGCCCTTGACACCCGCTGGCGCGACCACCTCTATGCCCTTGATGCCTTAAAGGAGGGAATAAACTTAAGGGCATATGCCCAGAAAGACCCACTGGTTGAGTATAAGCAGGAGTCTTTTAGAATGTTTGATGAGATGCTGAGGGATATCGCAAGGGATGTCTCAGGTCTTATATTCAGGGCAATACCCAGGCCGGTTGAGCGCAAGCCCTTGCGAACCCAGGAATATAAACCCCCGGCGGATGAGAAGTCTCCACCGGCGCAGAAGGGAGCGGTCAGACAACCGGTCACAGTGGGGAAGAAGGTCGGGAGAAACGACCCCTGCCCCTGTGGCAGTGGAAAGAAGTATAAAAAATGTTGTGGGCGGAGTGTGGCATGAGGCCTTATCAGGTCGGTCTATTCAAAGAGGAATCATCGCTGTTACTACCTTCAGAACCGATCTTTATCCATAATAATAAAAGATATCTAAACTTTTCTTTGCTTGACTTTAGAAATTTGAAGAATAACGAATATCTGAAGGAGACGGCACGGCTGAATCTCTTTGCAGATGGACTTGGTTCTAGTTCCCGAGATTCTGAGTCAATGGAAAAGTTGAGACTTGCTATGGCCGAATTGAAAAAGGTTGAGTCTATGCTATTATTCCCTGATGAGATTGCCGCAGTCTTTGCCCTTGTCTCTCTATTTGAACCGAAGGCCTTCTTTCTCATTGACTATGAGACATCACCGCAGGTTTATACGGTCTTGAGACGATACAATAATATTGAATTCTATCACCACGGAAATCTTGAACAACTGGCAAGGCTTTTGGCGATTCATAGCGAAAAGGTAATTATTATTGATGGCCTCTATGAATGGCTTGGTTATACCGGTCCGGTAGGCGAGATTGTTAAACTTGCAAAGGAATCACAGACAGTGATAGTTGCCAATGAGATAAACTCCTTTGGGTTATTGGGCCGGGATGGCAGGGGATTCGTTGACCTCTTTTATATCTATGATGATATTACACTTGAAGTCGGCAGTTTTGATCGGTTCATTGGTGGTTTTGGTGCCTATATTGGTGCTAAGCGCTATCTTGTTAATAAAATCATTGAAAATACAGACCCCATATACAATCCCCCTCCCAAGTTTATGATTGAGGTCAATCTTGCCGGGCTGAGCCTCTTAAAGGACGAAAAGGGTAATAAGAGTGCATTCCAGAGGTTATGGAGCCACAGTCGCTATTTTATAAATCGCCTCAAGCAAATGGGCTTAAGGACCAAAAGTGAGACACCAATCATCGTCGTTCTATTCAATAACAATGAAGAGGCCAGGGAATTTTCAAACCAGCTCCTTAATGAAGGGATAATCGCCCAGGTTCAGAAAGAGAGGGTTCGTTTTGTAATCTCGTTAGAGCATACAAAGGCGGACCTTGACTACACCCTTGATAGAATTGAGGCGATAGCGAAAAAATTAGGGGTTACACAGACCTTGTGAATATTAACCTTGGGATCGCGCTCGGAGGTGGTGGTGCTAAGGGATTTGCCCACATTGGAGTCCTTGAGCTCTTAGAGGAGAATGGCATAAAACCGAAGGTCATTTGTGGTGCCTCAATCGGCGCGGTAATTGGTGCCCTATATTCTCTTGAGGGCTCAGCAAAGAGACTGCATAGTATCGCCCGCCGTCTCATTGAATCCGATTCCTTCAAGGCACTGGGCCTTGATAAATTCTATACTGAGGACGATGCCCCTTTAAGGAAGTTTAAAAAGAAGGTATTTGAGAAGTACTATTTAGGTTCACTCCTTTTCAAGCGGTCATATTCAAAGATTGAGACAACCAGGAGACTATATTTTGAACTCTTTGGTAATAATACATTTGACGACCTGAAGATTCCCTTTGTCTGTAATGCCCTGGATGTCAACTCAGGTGAAATGGTTGTTTTCAAAGGGGGACTCCTTGCCGAGGCGGTCTGGGCAACCTGTGCCATACCCGGGATATTCCCACCGTTTGTTAAAGATAATAGAGTTCTAATTGATGGGGGTGTAATAGAAAATGTTCCAGTTGAGATGTTGAAGGAATATCGTCCGGAGAGGATCATTGCGGTCTATCTTGGTGCGCAACCGAGATTTGATAATGAACCCGATACCGGTTTCCGGATAACCCAGCGGGCTCTGGCATTTATGAGGTATTATCTTGATCAGCGTCTCATTTCTCAGGCGGACCTTGTGATAAACCCGGATGTTGCTGAGTTCCACTGGGCAGACTTTCAGGCACTTGATGAACTGGTGAGCCGGGGTCGGATTGCCGCAACGAATAGTCTGAAACGGCTAAAGAATCTCTATTCCTTCTTGAATCGGATAAAAAGACTTATATTTAGGTAATAGGAATTTCAAAAATTCCTATTACCTGATAATGAAATTTTTCATTATGGAAAAAAAAGGACAAGCTACATCAGGGATGGACATTATGTCAATGGGTGGTGCCGAGCCTGTTAGGAAAAGTTTATTTTGGGGTTTCAGGGGAACTCCCCTGATGTATCTTGCATGCCTTGACTTTTGGGAATTCTATGAAGATTGATATTGGAATATACTACGGTCCGATTGATTTGCTTGTCTATCTTGTTCGTAAAAAAGAGGTAGATATATTTGACATCCCTATTGCCCAGGTTGCGGAGGAGTATCTTGACTATATAAGAAAGATTGAGCGGGAAGACCTTGAGGATGCGGCAGACTTTCTCCTGATGGCGGCAATCTTAGTGCGCCTGAAGGTTCGTTCGCTACTCCCCAAAACGCCTGCGGATGAAGAAGAGGTAAAGCCAATCACCCTGATGCAGATCATCGAAGAGTTCAAAAAGTATAAAGAGATTGCCCGGGCATTCGGTGCGATGGAGGCGGAGGCACACCGTCAGTTCCCAAGATTCTCCCGAATTGAACCAACAGTGGTCCTGGCAGAGGAAGACCTTTCAAGTCTAATCCTGGCCTTTCGCAGTCTAAAGCCAGTTGAGGAGACAAAACTCCTTGTAAAGAGACAGGAAGTTCCCATCGGGATGATCATTGAAGATATAAAGAATATCCTTAAGGAAAGTGAAAAGATAGACTTTTTGCAATTTTTGAAAGAGAAGAATAATGTCTCCTTAGCAGTTGGTTACTTCTTTGGGATGCTTGAACTTGTTAAAGAAGGATTTGCCAGGGTTGAGCAGAATGAGACATTCGGGGAGATATATCTTTTTAAAAAGGCTAAAGAGGGCGAAGTTTAACTATGCTTTTGAGCCTTACCTTTGGCATCGGACATCTTCTATTCTCTACTGTGCCCGAGGATTCAAATTGTCAATATCTGCTTGACAGACAGATTGCCCACTTTTTCCCTTCCTGGGAGGTTGCATTTGACTCCTCACGGAATGGCTTCCGCACGAGCCAGGGATGTTTAGACCTTTTAAACTGGTATATTGACCTTGAACTTCGCTATGAGGCATACCTTTCAAGAATCTTAGGGATTCGCTATGAGAATCGCTATCTTGGCGATTATGGTGAACACATATCAAACCACTACTTCCAGCCTTTCTTTCAGATAAGAGGGTCCCAGCGCCTCTACCTTTCTATCACTACCCATTACTACAAAGGTAATGATGAGATTGGTATCGGTTATTTTCTGGGCCGCGACTATATAAACTATATCGAAGGCTTCCTTCTGGTTGAGGATTTTGACCGTAATTTTTCTTTACAGCATACACCGGATGGACCGGAGAAGATAATCTATAAGGGTTTAAGATATCCAGTAAAATTTAAGAGCATTGCGGTTAAAAACGGGAAGGGTGGTAGATTTATCGGGCTGGTTGAATTTGGTTTGAGGTATCGCCTTGAATCTACAGATGTCCCCTTTTCTTATGCTGAGGAGGGGATAAAGAGAAAGGTCTATACGAGGCTATGGCAGGATATAGATAGACTGCGCATCGGTGGTATATTTGACCTTAGATACCAGGATAAGTCAACAATTATCAGGGATGCCCTTTTTAAGGCGAATGGTATTGAGATTATTGCCGAGCCGATGCTTGCCTACCATTTGAACGAAAGATTATTGCCCGTATTATATCTTACTTATAATTATAAAGATTTTAATGATACAATCCCTTACTGGCGCAGGGGTTTTGCCTATCTGATTGACCTTGAATACAAACCCGGTGGCAATTTCATCTGGCATCTTGGGACACAGCGCGAATTTGTTCACAATAGCCGGAAAGAGGATATCAGACACCGGCGGATAAATGTCGGGTTGGAATATCACTATAAGAATCTCTGGTTTTACCTTGTTGAGGCAATGGAGGGGGACTTTCCTACTGAAAAATATCTGCACAACCACACCTATGTCCAGTTGATGTTGAGGTTTTGACGCCTGAGATTGAGCACTTTTTAACCTATTTCATTCATCTGTAGCGTCCAACTTACAGTTGGACGAAGAATTTTATTCGTCCCGATAAATCCGGACGCTACAATTACTGAGCATAAAAGGTAAGTTTCCCCAAAAATGTAGTTGCCCAATTCATTGGGCTTTAGGTATTTAGCCCGCATTATTCACTAATCAAGGGAACCCTCAAGCTTATCCTCTCCCTTTGTAAGGGAGAGGGCAGGGTGAGGGTTGAAGTTTTTATAAAGCAGAGGGTTGAATTTTTTTCTTCGTAAAGAATGGTGTAAAACCGCT
>CBFGJQ010000440.1:0-8262 GCA_965649095.1 Caldifarciminota bacterium
TTCGCCTCTGATTTTTTGAAAAATCGTCCCTGGCACTTAATCTTTATTAATTTTTATTACAATTTTCTATCTTTCCCTCAAGATATTCAGGGGGGCTCCCCCTGAATATCTTGTGAAAGGCGGGTAAAGTAAGCAAATGGTGAAATATTTTTCTAAGAAATTATTCTCCTTGGGATTATATTTGTAACTTTTTATGCCCCTCAAGAATGCGGGTTTCAAAGGGGGATTTGCGAATAACACCTAAATCCTCCTTTGCATTCTGAACAATCTCTTCGGCCCGGCTATCCTTCCCATAGAGGTATTCATAGGCACGGGCACCGGCAATCTTCCCCTCAAGCATTGCAGTTGAGGCCTCTTCTATTGAGGCGAGGTCACCGCAGACAAAGATATGGGGTCTTGATGTCTGGAGGTCTTCATTATAAGAGGGCACATTACCACCAAGTTCCGGCACATATTTAATTTCACATCCTGCTTGATAGAGCAACTCACATAGTGGTGATAAACCAACTGCAATCAGAATTATATCACAATCAATAATCTTTTCTCTACCCGGGATGCATTCAAATTTATCATTTACCTCGGTTATTACTGCGGATTCTACACACCCTTTACCCCTCGCCTCTATAATTGTATGCCTCAGTAGTATCGGCACCCCTGCCCTCTTTATCTTGGCGGCATGGACATAATAGCCGCCGATTTGGGGCAGAATCTCAATGATTGCTGCCACCTCAACACCGGCCTGAAGCAACTGATAGGGAACAATCAGTCCGATATTGCCCGAGCCAACAACCAGTGCCCTCCTCCCCGGAATAACTCCATAGACATTCATCATTGTCTGGACTGCACCGGCACCATAGACGCCAGGTAAATCCGAATTCTCAAAGACAAGCATATTTTCACTCGCACCGGTAGCGAATATATAACTCTTTGCCTTTAACTGCAAAAGCCTGCCGTTTTTTAAAACCCCTATTGAATCATCATCATAATAACCTATAACTGTAGCACCAAGCATTGTATTGATACCCAATTCCTCTACCCTTCGGCGCAAGACCTTTGCAATATCAATACCCCTGATACCACAATAATGTTCTTTGGAACCGAAGAATTTATGGGTCTGCTTTATCAACTGCCCACCCAGCAATTGATTATCATCAATTATTAAGACTGAGGCACCCAACTCTTTTGCTACAATCCCGGCATTCAATCCCGCGGGTCCACCCCCGATGACGCAGATATCAACCATCCAGTTGTCCTTTCCCTTTCTGTCTCTTCACCCGCATCCCCTCTCTTAATGGCTCCATACAGACCATCACATTGGGCTTGCCATCAACCTCCATCAAACAGGAGGAGCATTTACCAACCGCACAGAAGAATCCCCTTGGACGGCTATACCTCTCAGAATATCTCAATACCCTTATGCCGGCCGCATGCAGGGCAGCGGCAATGGGAAGCCCTTCATACCCTTCCAGCTCTTCATCCTCAAAGTAGAATTTCACCCTTCTTGGTCTTTTAAACTCCAGTATGGGATGTTGAGTTATATATCCTTCCCTAATCATCTGAAATAATTTACTGCATTCTCAAAGATTTTAAGACCATCACCCTCGCTATTTAACTCCATCCTCGTATGTAGCGGATGCTGCAAATAGGAGATATGCCGTTCCGGGTGGGGCATAAGCCCGAGGACTCTACCGGTTTTATCCGCAATGCCAGCGATATTCATAACTGAACCATTAGGATTATATGGATAACCATCCGCCTCTCCCCTTTCATTGACATATTGAAATACAATCTGCTTTTCTATCGCCTTTAGTGTTTCTTTATTCTTTACTACAAACTTACCCTCCGCATGGGCAACCGGCAGGGTAATGATTCTATCAATCCCCCGGGTGAATACTGAACGTTCGGGATAGACCTTAAGATGTACCCAGCGGTCCTCAAACCTTTCGGAGTCGTTGGTGACCAGACTCACCGTCTGGGGTTGAAAATACCCCTCATTACCGGGAAGTATTCCACATTTCACCAGAACCTGAAACCCATTACAGATGCCAAGGATTAGATTCCCTTTCGCAAGGAATTTTAAAATCTTCTCTTTCATTGTATATTTGATTTCATTGGCAAGTATCTTTCCCGCTGAGATGTCATCGCCATAGGTAAATCCACCCGGGAGAACGATAATCTGGTAATTGAGTAGATTCTTTCTCTTTACTTCATCGATGTAGCATCGCTCGGTCGTGGCACCCGCAACTTCAAAGGCATAGGCAGTTTCAACATCACAATTTGTGCCGGCGGCACGGATAATAAGTGCCCTAATCTTCACTTCTTCAATGAGACATAGATAGTTCTCTTTTCCCGCCGAAAATTTAATTTATCTTCCCGGGCCAGCCAGCCCAATCCCAAGTAAAAGATATTTATGGGGAGTCCGGTCTTCTTCATCAATTTTGTGATAACCATCTCTCCTTCTTCATTCAATCTCCTCCAGATACTCCCCGCCGCAAGACCTATCTCATTTACCATTCTACCTCCTCTTCTAATTTGATGAAAACAAGTAGATATTGAAGTCTCTACAATTTGATCTCGGTGCCAAATTTTGCTGCCCCAACATTATGTTTAGGAAATCTTTTGCGGATTTCGGCAAGTGCCTCATTTATGAACTCATCGGTGCTGAAGGGGTCATGGTGAGTAAATATAACATTTTTTACCGAAGTTGCCTCGGCAAGTTCCATTACCTGGGAATAGGTAGAATGTCCCCAGCCTGCCTTGGATTTATATATCTCATCATTATATTGGGCATCGTGGATTAAGTAGTCCGCCCCTTTTATAAACTCCACAAACTTCTCAAAAGTTGTATTTGGATTTGGTGCATAAAGTTCGTTATCTGTTAAGAAGACGACTACCTTCCCCTTTTCTCTTATCTTTAAGCCGTATGTATAATTGGGATGGTTGTTGGGGATTACCTGGATATTAGCACTACCGATTCTGAATCTGGATTTGAATCTTCTAAAGTTAAATTTCGCGGGCAGATTTGACAATTTTATAGAAGGAAAGTAGGGAACCCGCATCTGATGTGATAGTGCCTTCTGGGCGGCGACTTCCTTATCAGGTCCATAGACATTGATTGTTGTCTTTGGAGAGTAGATCGGGGCAAAGAATGGAAAACCCTGGATATGGTCCCAGTGGTAATGGGTGAATATTAAATGGATGGTCTTCTTATTATTTTTTATCAAATAGGGGCCGAGTTCCCTTATACCACTACCTGCGTCGATTACAATTGCCGCTCCTGAATCTGTCTCTGCATACAGACAGGTTGTATTTCCACCATATTCAATCGTCTTTGGTCCGGATACCGGAATAGAACCCCTTGTTCCATAGAATCTGATAAGCATTATCCCTTCTCTTTTGCTCTCTGGCTCATCTGGCAGTTGCCATCAAATATTACACCACTCTGGATGATGAGCCCCTTACAGGTGATGTCCCCGGTTATCTGTGCTCCCGACTGGAACTCAAGCAATTCATTTGCCAAGATATTTCCTTCAATCTTTCCGCCAATTACTCCTGATTTACATTTGATATTCCCTTTTATAAGTGAACCCTTACCCGCAAAGATGCCCTCTTTTACTTCAATATCACCCTGAACCGAGCCATCAATCCTTATTGAACCGTTGCTCCTTAAATTGCCACTGAACATCGTCTCTTTTCCAATGATAGTATCAATCTTTCCTTCATCCATAGATTTTGCTCCTTTTATTTAATTATTATACTAAAAAAAGATTTCAAGTCAATAACTCATCAAATACAATCAACTTCTCCTCGCTCATCTCCCTTATTGCAAAGTCCGGTCCTTCCCTTCCAATACCGCTCTTCTTTGTCCCCCCATAAGGCATATTATCAACACGGAAGGTTGGTATCTCATTTATCAAGACCCCGCCCGCATCAATATCCCGGGCACAGCGCAGGGCAAGATTTACATCCCTTGTAAAGACCCCTGCCTGGAGTCCATACTTTGTATTATTTACCTTATCGATTGCCTCCTTGAGGGTCTTGAATCTATTCACCACAACGATTGGTGCGAATGCCTCCTCTTTTATGACCATTGCCTCTTCATCAACATCAAAGATGATGGTAGGAAGGAATATTGTCCCCTGGCGTGAACCACCAAGGATTAAGATTCCTTTATGCCTCTTTGCATCCTCAACAAAGGTCTCTGCCTTTTTAAGGGCAAACTCGTCAATCATCGGTCCCATCTCGGTCTCTTCCCGCATCGGGTCGCCATATTTTATCTGGCCCACCTCAAGTGATAATTCCCTTAAGAATTCATCCGCAACCTCTTCCTCCACATAGACCCTTTGCACCGATATACAGACCTGCCCGGCAAGGGTATAGCCACCCTTACGAATCTTTTTGGCAACAAGTTTTAATGGTGCATCCTTAAATATCACAACTGCTGAATTTGAACCCAATTCCATCGTCACCCTCTTCATTCCACAGTTTCTCATTATCTCTTCACCAACCGCTAAGGAGCCGGTAAAACTGAGCTTTCTGACTTCCTCTGCCTTCACCAGTGCCATTCCGATTGTGCCTCCGGAGCCAACCAGGACTGAAATCCCCTCCGGAGGCAGGCCGGCCTCAATCAGTGCCTGGGCGAGTAATATTGCGGAAAGAGGGGTCTTTGTCGCAGGTTTATGAATCACCGAATTGCCGGCGGCAATTGCTGGACCAATCTTGTGGCAACTTAAATTTAATGGAAAATTGAAGGGGGTGATTGCGGCGACAATTCCGAGGGGTGAGCGAATGTAAAAACCAATCTTTTTGGATTCACCACCAAGGTCAAAACGAACAGTCTCCCCACATAATCTCTGGGCAGAAATACTGGCGAGTTTCAGTGTATTTATTGCCCGGTCAACCTCAGCCCTTGCCTCATTTATCGTCTTACCCACCTCAAGAGAGATTGTGCGGCTGAAGGCCTCTCTCTTTTCGGAAATAATCTCGGCGGCCTTATAAAGAATCCCTGCCCTCTTGCCCGCCGGCATCTCTTTTAAGATCTTGAATCCCCTTTGGGCAGTCTCTATTGCCTGTGCCAGGTCCTTTTCATCGCTCAGCCCAACATCCTCTATAATCTGATTATTGTAGGGATTGACCACACCTATTACCTTCTCTTTTATTATTCTTTTGCCAAGGATGAACATAATCAATTATATCTAAAAAATGGCAACTGTAAAGCCACAAGGCACCTCGTTAATCTTGCTACTTTCTACCTGGTGTCTTTACCTCCACGATGGTCTTGATTCCACCGCGGGGGTTGAATTCACCCCGCACTATAGCCCAGCGTGGTTTCACCGCCTTCACAAAATCCTGAAAGATTCTATTCACTGCATTCTCATAGAAAATCCCCAGATTCCTATAGGCAAGGATATACATCTTTAAAGATTTTAATTCTACAAAATATCTGTTTGGCTCGTATTCAATCGTGATTGTTCCAGTATCAGGAAGACCGGTCCTCGGACAGACCGAAGTGTATTCAGGGATGATGATTGTGATCTTGTAATTCTTAAATTGATTGGGTAAGACATCCAACTTGGGGAGTTTCTCTTTTAAGCCGGAAAGGGAATGTTCTTTGGTGAATCCTTTCATTTATTCAAATGAATGTTCTGCCCCAGGGAAGATGCCCGATTTTACCTCTCTTATATAATTTGCTACCGCATCCTTTATTATTGCTCCCACATTGGCATATCTCTTAACGAACCTTGGTTTGAACTCTTCATAAATCCCGAGCATATCATGGAGAACCAAAATCTGCCCATCACAATAGGGACCAGCACCAATCCCAATTGTAGGAATCCTCAAGGCCCTCGTAATCCTTTTTGCAAGGGCTACCGGCACCTTTTCAAGAACGACTGAAAAACAGCCCACAGATTCAAGCCTTTTGGCATCATCAAAGATCTCCCTTGCTTCCTTCTTCGTCCTTCCCCGGAGTTTATAACCGCCAAATTTGTGGATTGACTGCGGTGTCAGCCCGAGGTGTCCCATAACCGGAATTCCTACCTGGATACACCTTTCAATCTTTTTAATGACCGGACCGGCCCCCTCCATCTTAACACCGGCGGCACCGACCTTCAAAAATCTACCCGCATTAAAGACCGCATCATCCACCCTCCCCTGATAAGATAGAAAAGGCATATCAGCGATCACCAGTCCATTCTTTACTGCCCTTGCTACAATCCTGGTATGGTAGAGCATCTCCTCTAATGTTATGGGAAGGGTGCTCTTCTCCCCGGCAACAACATTGGCGGCAGAATCACCTACCAAAATTATCTCTATGCCGGCTTCATCCAGAATCTTGGCGGTAGGATAGTCATAGGCAGTAAGACAGGCAATCTTCTCCCTTTTCTTTTTCATTGTGATTATTGTCTCGGTGGTAATCATTCCTTTGAGATAATCTTCCTTGGGACACGCATCCTGATGATCTCCTGATAGACCAGGTCAATGTCCATAGGATTGGTTAGGAAATCAAAGTTTTTGATATTTATAATCAAGAGGGAGGATGTATTGTAGTGAATAAAGAATGAGTTGTAGGCGTTGCAGAGGCGCTCAAGATATTCATATTCAATCTCTCGTTCATAACTCCGATTGCGTTGCCTTATCCTTTTATAGAGAAGTTCGGGTGGAGATTGGAGATATATCACAATATCGGGATGGGGAATCTCTTTTGCTACAAGAAGGTAAATCTTTTCATAAAGGGAAAACTCCTCCTCGTTTAAGTTCACCTCGGCAAAGATTCGGTCCTTGGCAAATAGATAGTCACTGACAATTCGGGAATGGAAAAGGTCCATCTGGGCAATCTTGCTCTGCTGACGATATCTTGAGAGGAGAAAATATATCTGGGTATGGAATGCATACTGTCTGGGATTGGCATAGAATTTGGGAAGGAATGGGTTATCTTCAAACTCCTCAAGGAGGAGTCCGGCATGGAGTCTATTCGCCAGTTGCTGGGCAAGGGTGGTCTTTCCGGCCCCTATCACACCCTCAACGGCAATAAACCTCAACTCCTTCATCCATTCCCTCGGGTATCAACTCTTCAATTCTCTTATCTGAATCCGGGGGTATAAAATCAGGGGCGATTTCGGCCATCGGGATAAGGGCGAAGGGGCGATTAAAAAATTCTGGGTGGGGGATTTCAAGGCCGGGTTTTTTAATCCGGCACCTTCCATAGAAGAGGATATCAATATCAATTATCCGCGGTCCCCATCTTTCGGTCGGTATACGTTCCATTTTTCCTTCAATCCCTTTTATTATTTTCAGAAGTTCCTCCGGGCTGAATGGCGATTCTACCTCAACTGCCATATTTAAAAAATCGGGCTGGTCGGACTTCCCCCATGGTCTTGTCTTGTATAACCTCGATCTCTTTATAATCTTAATATTATTTTTTGCCAGCTCCTCAAGGGCACGTAACAAATTTCTCTTCAAATCGCCGAGATTGGTTCCCAAAAGGAGATAAACCCTTTCCATCTCTTTCAATTCTATCCGAAATTTCTCCTTTGTCAAGGAATGGTGCAAACGGAAAGGGACTTTGTCTACACCTTAGAGAAGAGCTTAAAAAGTAATATAGGATTACCAGAGAATATTAAAAATCGGACAATGGTATCCAGTTGATGAACCTTACCACCCGAAGATTTC
This sequence comes from Caldifarciminota bacterium, assembly GCA_965649095.1. Lineage (GTDB taxonomy): Bacteria > Hydrothermota > Tepidihabitantia > SM23-42 > JAOAFX01 > JBDRWI01. Next base: position 7,672 of record CBFGJQ010000440.1, read on the forward strand.
TCAATGACATTTATAAAAATGGTTATTGGTTAATGGCGATGGAGGCGGGTATGGTAGGGCATACATCAAGGGGATTCCATCCCCTTGAAAACCCAAAAAATTTTCCTCAGATATATCAAAAGTGAGGCACTTGTAAGGCAATTTAAGACAACTTCCCGCCTCCTCTTGCCTTTTTGCCCTTAACCTCTTGGCCATTTAGCCCTCTTGAACCCTTTCCGCCATTTTTAGCCTTTCAAGTTTTGTCACCAATCACATTTTTGTTATCCGTTTGAATCTTGAGGTAATAGGAATTTTTGAAATTCCTATTACCTGGGCATAGTCTATGAATTTGATTTATTTATGGTTTTTGTGTGGATAGTGTTATTTAACCGCACAAGTGCGGTCATTACAGATTTATCTCAAGATACATTACCGCAACTAACGCGTCAATAATATAACCCTTCTTTTTATCTCAATCCCTTCCCAATCAAATTTTACAAAATAGACACCCCTTGCAAGGTTGTTAACTACAAAATTATGTTGCCCTTTCTCTTTCATTCCCTTTTCCTGCCAGACCAATCTGCCACCGACACCATAGACCGAGATCTCTAT
>CBFGJQ010000441.1:0-8229 GCA_965649095.1 Caldifarciminota bacterium
CCTTCGTTTTCCGGTAGTTCTTTATCCATTGGTGGGCAATAGCTACTTCATCAGGACGGATCTGAACCTGTTTTGTTTTACCGATACCCAGGGTAATGCTAAGATAATAAAATGGGCCGTGTTTTTCACCACGCTGACATTTACAATTAGCCCGCCCACAAGTTAAATACCGTTTTGCCAAGGTCGCCCGTAAAACATCAGTTAATTGGGGCAGACGTTGTAAAAACCCTTTCTTCTTACTTTCCAATCCCTGCAGTTTATCTGATTTCATATTTCTCCTTTATTACTTTCATATAATAGTAAGATTATATCCAAAAAAAGAGTGTTGTCAAGTAGGAAATGAATGACTTTAAATGGCAATTATTGGCAATCAACCATTAAAAACTGGGGGATGGCAAGTGCATTTGACCCCTTGACAAAATAGAAAAAATGATTATTCTATAATAGAATAGGGGGTCATATGCATAAACCTAATCTACACTTAAGTCTCTTTCCATACTTAAGTCTCTTCCTGGGTATGCTCCTTCCCCTAACTGCGGCGACTATCTTCTCTGATGATATGACCAATTTCCCCACAAACTGGACACTCTCAGGAACATCCGGGCAATACTGGACAAAGAGTTCTGCGCGTTATTATTCTGCATCCTATTCTGCTAAATGCACGCCCAATGCGACATATTCTAATAATGTTGATGTCTATATGGAGCGCTCATTCAGCCTTTCTGGTTATTCATCCGCAACGCTCACCTTCTATATCTGGCAGTATACCGAGGCAAACTATGACTTCGTCTATGTGCAATACTACACTACTTCCTGGACAACTGTCTGGAGCAGGAGTGGGTCTTACCAATCCTGGCAGCAGATTTCGGTAAATATCCCAACAACTGCAACGAAGATAAGATTCTGGTTCCACTCTGATTATAGCATAACCTATGAGGGCGCCTATATTGATAATGTCGTCCTTGATGCAACTGGTGGTGGCACAGCCCAGAATGATGCAGGTAGCGGTGGTGATGCTGGGAATACATTTGATACTGCCCTATTGATTAATCCTGGAAATTATACCGGTTATATGGATGCCTCAGACCGGGATGACTTCTATAAATTCAATGTCACGGCAGGGCAGGTAATAAAAGTGAAACTCACGCCTCCCTCCTCGGCAGACTTTGACCTTTATCTCTACAATCCATCAAATCAACAGAAGGCATCTTCGCTCAATGGCACTGGTCAGGTTGATTCTGTAACTTTTACTGCCGATGTCTCCGGCCAATGGCGGGCAAGGATGTATGAATATTCGGGTTCTGGGACATACTCATTCAGTGTCACATTATCAAGTGGCGGCGGTGGCACAACCAAGGAGTGGACGATAATGGTCTTTATGAATGCGGATAATAACCTTGAAACATACGGAATTCAGGACTTCAATGAAATGGAGGCTGGCGGTGGCTCAAATTCCAATCGCAATGTCATAGTCCAGATTGACCGAATCCCGGGTTATGACAACTCAAATGGAGATTGGACTGGATGCAGAAGATATTATGTCACATCCGACAACAATTCCACGACCATAAATTCTACCCTGATTCAGGACCTCGGTGAGGTTGATATGGGCTCACCAACAACCCTCGTTCAATTCGTCCAGTGGGCAAAACAGAACTATCCCGCCAATAAGTATTTCCTGGTGCTCTGGGACCATGGTGATGGCTGGTATCTTGCTGGACAACCCACCGATGCAATCCTCTTCCGGGGTTTCTCAAACGATGAGACCTCAGGAAATGCAATTGATGTGGCAAATGGTGAATTGAATAGTGCCCTTTCTCAGATAAAGACTGCATTGGGTAAAAACATTGACCTAATCGGCTGGGATGCCTGCTTGATGGGTATGTGGGAGGTGATGGATATTACAAAGAACTATGCAAATATCCTCGTCAGTTCAGAAGAGACCGAGGGTGCAGCAGGTTGGTACTATACAAGTTTCTTGAATGAACTCAACAATAACCCAACGCTGTCAGCACTTGATTTAGGCAAGGCAGTTGTCAATGGGACATCAGGACAGTCAACCCTTGATGTAACGGATTTGAGCCAGATCGTGAATCTGACCACAAAGATTGACGCCTTTGCCAATCAACTGATTCAGGCAAGGGCACAGGGGCATTCCAGCACAATCCAGACGGCCAGGAATAATACAAAACAGTTCTATCTGACTGCCCACATTGACCTCTATGACTTTGCGGATAAAATCTACAATTCAACAAGCCTGCCAACTTCTTTAAGAAATGCGGCAACCGATGTCAAGAATGCAATCCTGAATGCGGTCAAGCTCTACAAAAATTCTTCAAGTTATTCTATGTGCCGGGGTGTTGCTATTTACCACCCATCCTCTTCCTCAGGATATAACAGTTCCTACAATAGCCTACCTATCACCTCTACAAAATGGGATGAATACCTGAAAGGAGAATCTGGGGGTGGAGTTGATTATACAGTCTCTCAGGTGACTTATTCCTGGATAAGTACCTCAACCGCAACCGGTATTACCGGTGATGACCAGTCAAAGAACTTTACACTGCCCTTCTCATTCAGTTTCTATGGCACCAGTTATAATTCAGTCAATATCTGCTCAAATGGCTTTCTCTCATTTACCTCAACCTCAACTGCATATAACCCGGCAACAATTCCCAATACCGCAGTTCCCAATGCCCTTATCGCCCCATTCTGGCGCGATTTGAATCCAGCCGGTGGCGGCACAATTACCTACTACTCGGGTTCGGATAAATTTGTCGTCACCTGGAATGGTGTGAAGAACTACTCCAATTCCAATACCCAGACCTTTGAGGTAATCCTCTATCCCAACGGTGAGATTGTATTCCAGTATAACTCAGTAACCAATGATGTGACGACAAGCCGGGGTATTGAGAATCAGTCCGGTTCTTCAGGCAAGACAATCAATGCACCATCAAATGGCACTGCCTGGAAGTTTACACCCACTACCGGATTCTATGAGCAAGCAGATGGTTCAGAAATGAGGGTAGAAAACAATCTGCTTAAGGATAAGATTGTTGCCTGCTATCCGAATCCAGCAACAGGGGCACCAATCAAATTTGTCTATAAGTTAGAATCACTCTCGGATGTAAAGATAAAGATTTACAATGCGCTTGGTCAGAATATCCAGACGATTGAGCAAGGAATAAGAAAGCCAGGGGTCTATTTCTTCAATTGGAACTATGAGAACATCCCGGGTGGTGTATATTTCTATCGGTTTATAACAGAAAACGAGGAGACAGAGGGAAAGATAATTCTCTGGAAATAAAATAGATTAAAATAAACCATCATAGGAGGAAAGGTGCGAGGGGGTATCTATATATTTGGATTATTATTCTGTTTTGCCTCAGCCCAGGAGTTTGAAATCATAAGGACAAAACTCTCGGGCACCGGTGTTCAGGCAGACTCGGCCTGGTGGATAATTGGATTTCAGAACGAGACCGATGGTGAGTATGTCTATTTAAGACCGATCCGTCAGGGCGGGGTTTTACTTCAGCCCATCTTCAAGAGCAAACTGACAGGGATAGGGGTTGATGGGTTTACTACATCTGGTGATACACTCGTTGGATTTTCAACCTCCGGACCGGATGCAAATGGCTATGTATATTTAAATGCCATAATGAAAAATAGCGGAACCTACGCAATCTTCAGGAGTAAATTAGAAGGTTGTGATGTCCAAAGTGTTGACTCGGTTTCAGGACAATGGATAAATAAATTCAGAACGGTAGGGCCTGATGCAGAAGGGTATGTCTATCTTAAAGTGGTGCGGAGTATAATTGGCATAGAAGAACAGAAAGGTAGAGATAGTGAGATGGCATTAAGTGGACTTACATTTGCCCTGCATAACCCTGCACCAAATCCGTTTACTACAAAGGCGAAGATCTCATATTCAATTGCTAAACCCTGTAAGGTAAAGATAGGAGTCTATGACATTACTGGGAGATTGATTAAGCGGCTAATCAACGCGCAGGAACTGCCCCCTAATAACTATACCCTATTGTGGAGTGGAGATGATGAGCAAGGGCGTAAATTGGGCTCGGGTGTCTATTTTATAAGAATGGAGGCTGGGGACTTCAGGGCGAATAAGAAGATAACTATTTTGAAATAGGTTGCCCTTAGAGGGTGAAGCGCGGGGCAAAGAAGGGGGTGTTATGAGCGGTTATATTAAATTCATAATCATGGGTTGTATATTTGCAACCCTATTATATGCCCCTTCTGATGATGCTGTAAAAAAACCGAATGAGAATAATGAACAGGGTCGTGCCTGGCTTGAAGCAACAAGGGGCTGGATTGAATCTGGCACAAGTTTCTATCCCTATAGCACAGGTATAAATGTAGGAATTGGCACAACTTCCCCTTTATACAAACTTGATGTGGCGGGCAGTATCCGGATAACCGGTGGTATCCACGATGGCGTAAGTTTTGGCACCCTTGGTCAGGTTCTGGTAACGAATGGCACAGATGTATTCTGGTCAAGTTCAATACCCGGTGGTTCTGGTGAATATATCTGGAATCAATTTTCCTCAGCGCAGAATCCGGGAAATTTCTGGATTCAGGGGAGGGGCAGGGTTATCCACAGTGCACCAGCAGGGAATGATACCGCATTTACCGCCCGGGCAAGCGACCCCGGTAGAAGGGGCGTCTACGGTGAATGTAATGCCTATGATGGCGCAGGGGTTGGCGTGACCGGGGTTGGCGGCTACTTCGGAACCGCCTCCTGGTATGCCCAGAGTAATGGCTATGTGGGTGGTGTCCTTGGAACCTACTACGGTGAAGGTGTCTGGGGATTGAGTGATGCCACTTATTATGGATACACGGGAGTTCTTGGTGAGGGTCGGAATGGGGCAGCCGGGGTGACCGGCTGTGCCAATGGCCTCTGGACATACTATTCCGGTGCTGGGGTCGGTGGTTTCAGCACCGATGTCGGGACATTCGGCTATGGAGATGCAACCGCACTGAGTTTTGGTGTCTGGGGGAGAAGTGATGCCACAGATGGCATTGGCACCTATGGTCAGAGCGCCGGGGCCGCCCTCTACACTCCGCCCGCTGGACAGGATGCAGGTCTCTTCTCTGCAGGCAGATACTATGGGCTCTATGGTATGGCACAGAGGACCACTGACCATGGAATCGGGGTTGTCGGCCTGGGCGACTCCACAACAACCCTGACCTATATAGATGGGGCGGGTGTAAATGGCTGTGGCAATGTGGGTGTCGCTGGATGCAAGGACCAATATACCTATGGAGTGCTCGGCTATACAACAACCCAGGCCGGTTATTTCTACCATAATGAACAGTCCACAAGCGACCAGCAGTCTGCAATCTATGGATATCGCACAAGGAGTGCTCAAAATGATGGAACTGGCTATGGCGTATATTATACCAATCAGGCAATCCAGGGCGCTAATTACTGGGGCGATGTCTATACATTCGGAATATCCGGTCATAATTTTAATGACTATACCCGGTGCGGCGGTGTCCTTGGTGCACAGTGGGGTGGTTCATACTGGGGCTCTCTCGGTTATAAAAGTTCCGGAGGTTTAACTTACGGTGGATACTTTACAAGCCATACCGATGGTTCTGGTAAACAGGGGATTGGAATTGGCTCTTATGGAGATTTAATGGGGGGCTGGATTAGAGGTGGAGAATACGGTTTATATACCGCTGGCGCGCGCTATGGTCTTTATATTGACGGCAATGGTTATGCAAAGGGATATCTTGCAACAATCCAAGAAGAGAAGAATAAAGTGAATGTGCTCTATGCCCTGACCGGAACATCGGTCAATGTCCTAACCTATGGCAGAAGCCGGTTGATAAACGGCAACGCGGTAATAAATTTTGATGAAGATTTTCGAAGTTCTCTCTCTGAAAAAGAACCCGTGACGGTGATTATTACCCCAATTGGAGAGACCAACCCGATTTATCTTGCGAGTGTCTCAAATAATGGTTTTTCTGCCTATGAGTCTAATAACGGGAAATCAAATAATGAATTCTGCTGGCTTGCAATTGGCAAGAGAAAGGGATATGAAGATGTAGAAATCCCGGAAGAGATTCTTGAATCTGACTTTGAGGATAATATGTCTGAGGTCACATTTGATGAGAATAACCTCAATGCCAGTGCAAAGGGGATGTGGTTTGATGGAGATAGATTGAGATTTGGTAAACCACCCACATCGCCGATTAAAAAACCACCGGAGGCAATAAACATTGCCAAGGTTGCAGAACTACAGAGGCTAACAAAGAAACTTGATAATCTAAAGAAAGAGATAAAGAGAATTGAAAGGGATATTAAAAGGAGTGTAAGAGACGCGGAAAGACCGGATTTGACAAAAAGGAGCAGATAAAGACAAGAGGACCAATGGCTTAAAATAACTCAGGAGGTGATATGCCTCTTCTAATTCTATATCTTGCCCTATCATTTTCGGATTATGCACTGGAAGAGGGACTTTCCGGCTCAATAATCTTCTTTGTCCGGAATATAAATAACGGCTATGGCATCAGGGCGGATGTAGAGGTATATAAAGATAATCAACTAATCTCATCCCAAAAGACCGATGATGGTGGGTATCTGGTCTTTAACGCCATACCCGCCAAATACGAATTCATATTCCGAGCATCAGGCTATGAGACGATAGAGGCCCCTTTTGTAATTGAAGAGAAAACAAGCCTTGAGGTCAAGATTTATCTCACACCACGGGATAAAAGAATTGAATTACCACCACAATTAAAGGATTTAGTCCGAGAGGATGTAGTCCTATTCTATGGCTATATCGTTGATAATCGGACAGGAAGACCAATAGCGGGAGTAAGAATAAGAACGGAAAGGAGAACGATTCAGACAGAAAGCGACTCCATGGGCTTTTACCTCCTCCTCCTCCCCGCATCCGATTTCGCACCGGAATTACCACCGTTTAGCGAAATAATTACATTTGAAAAAGAAGGCTATAGGACTTATCGCTTAAATAAGCCCCTAATCGCGGGTGCCTGCCTATTGAATGTCAGTATGGAAAAGGGCGCCGGAATAGTTGAAATTGAAGATAAACAGGGGGTCTATTCAGATAGGCCGGCGGGAATAAATAAGATTAACGAGCAGAAAGATGACTGTTTAGGTTGCAAAAGGAATGATTACCAGGGCACTACCTCAGAAACACGGGCAGTCTATCTTGACCCACCGCCAACCATTCGGGTTGGAACAAACTGCACCGGCTATAACTGCACAGGTGTTGAGGTGATGAGCCTTGAGGCCTATGTGCGCAGTGGCATAGATGATGAATGGATTGCCAGTTGGCATTATAATTCACTCCGTGCCGGCTCAATCCCCTACCGTAGTTATGGTGCCTGGTATGTCTATCACCCGCTTTCCCAGAATTATGACATTACGAATAATACCTACTGCCAGGTATGGAACCCAGACCAGTATCAGAGTTGCATAAACGCCGCAATATACACCTCCGGGATAATGATTCAATACAATAATGGAGTTGCCCGTTCTGAATATTCAGCAGAAAATAATGACTGTGGCTGTGGTAATGGTTATTCAGGAACCGGCTCTACCTGGCCCTGCATCAGCGATAATGTCTGTGCTGGATATAGTTGCTATGGCCATGGCAGGGGGATGTGCCAGTGGGGTTCACAGCGATGGGCAAATAATCAGGGGTATAGTTGGTACTGGATAAATAACCACTATTATAACCCCGGCTCTTATTATCTATCAACACCGATGTATATCACCAATGCCTATCCGAATCCGAATAATGTTGCACCCACCGAGACCTTCACCATCTATGTTAATACCTACAATGGCGCAGAAGACAACCATCCCAATATTATGATTGGTGCCTCTTTATATAATGGGAATTACTACAGCGACCCGCCAAATGATAAGAAGGTAACGATAAATGTCGGCAACGATTCTGAATCGCGCATCTTCGTTGTCCCCGCCGGAACCCCTTACGGCACCTATGACCTCCTTGTTGCCTTGTGGTTTGATGTGGATGAGAATAATCAGATCAACAGCGGTGATTTCCCGCTTTATCTTATCACACTCTACGATGCGATAACCATCTCACCCGTGGCAATTACCGAAGTCTCTCCACCTCCCATCTCTGAAAGATGCTCATTTACAATCTCGCCCAATCCTGTTTTAAGCTCGGGTAAAATAGAATACACGGTCTTGAATAGCGGAAATGTCTC
>CBFGJQ010000442.1:0-8228 GCA_965649095.1 Caldifarciminota bacterium
AAAGATTCTGTAATGTCCATGCGATGCTCTTTGAATCTGTGCTTAAAGGGGAGATAGCAAGGATTGAGTCATCTGCACATCCGGTGCATCTATTTAAGTTGGAAAATATTGAAATTAAAAAGATACTTGAGGAGATAAAACAGGATATTGAAAAACATAATACCATAGGAATAAAAGATAGACTCAATAGATTAAAAGAGATTGAAATACATTATACAAGAAAAGAACAACTCCTCTTTCCATACCTTGAGCGTTATGGCTTTTTTGGTCCATCAAAGGTAATGTGGGGAAAGGATAATGAGATAAGGGATTTGTTAAAAAACGCCGTCTCAAATCTTGAATTGGTTGATTTTTCTGAATACACAACGAAATATCTCAATCCTCTAATTGAAGAAGTAGATGGTATGATATTCAAAGAAGAGAATATCCTCTTCCCAACCTCAATGGAGAAACTAAACATAGACGACTGGATTGAGATACTAAAAGAGAGTTCCGAGATAGGTTATTGCTTTATTAAACCACCCGTTGATATTGATGTAATGATTCAGGAATTAAAAAGGACTTCCATAGAACCGGAGGAATTAAAGAAAATAAATATTACAATGCCTTCAGGAAACCTGAACCTTGAGGAGTTAATATGCCTTTTAAACACACTGCCGGTTGATATTACTTTCGTTGACAATGAAGATAAAGTTAGATTCTTTTCTGAAGGAAAGGATAGAATTTTTGTGAGAACAAGAGCGGTCATTGGTAGAAAGGTGCAGAACTGTCATCCACCCCAGAGTGTTGATAAAGTAGAAAAGATCCTCTCGGACTTTAAGCAAGGAAAAAAAGACTCAGTTGAATTCTGGATAAATTTCAAAGGTCGTTTAATCCATATCAGATACTTTGCAGTAAGAAACCAGAACCGCGAATACCTCGGCACCCTTGAGGTTACACAGGATATTACCGATATTAAAAAACTTGAGGGCGAAAGGAGGCTATTAGATGAATAAAAAAGAAATTGATATAAACAAGACTGTCTATGATTTGACCAGCGAATATCCTGAGCTCATAGATATACTCGGTGAACTTGGATTTGCCGGGGTAAAGAATCCCATTGCAAGGAATACCGTTGGTAGGCTCACAACCTTAAAACAGGGTTGTGAAAAATTGGGTAAGGATTTAAATGAGGTGATAGAAAAACTTGAAGAAAATGGGTTTGTTGTTAAGAGAGACAATATTATTAAAGGAGGATATTGAGATGGCAAAAACAAAGAGAAAGATCATCAAGATAAACGAAGAATTATGCAATGGCTGTGGCAACTGTATTCCTGCTTGTCCTGAACAGGCAATACAGCTTATTGACACGCCTTCAGGCAAAAAAGCACGCCTCGTTTCAGAAATATACTGTGATGGATTGGGCGCCTGCCTCGGTGCCTGCCCAGCCGGTGCGCTGGAGATTGTAGAACTGGAGTCTGAACCATATAATGAAGAAGCAACAATTGCGCGAATAAAGGAGAAGTCCCCTGAGATGCTGGCAACTCATTTAACACATCTTAAAGAACATAGCCAGGACCTACCTGATTTTCACCACCACAAAATACCGGAATGTCCATCCGCAAAGGTATCCACCTGGACAGCGAAAGGGAAAAAAGCAAAGATTGAGTCTGAATTGAGGCAATGGCCCATCCAGTTGCATTTGGTTTCTCCCCGTGCTCCATATTTTCGTAACGCAAAACTTTTAATTGCAGCGGATTGTGTCCCTTTCGCTTATGCAGATTTCCATAATGATTTTTTGAAAGGGAAAACACTAATAATCGGTTGCCCAAAACTTGACGATATTGAAAGTTATATCCTTAAGCTCTCTGAGCTTTTTCAATACTCAGATCCTAAATCCATAGATATCATCCATATGGAAGTCCCTTGCTGTTTCGGGCTCGTTTCCATCGTCCAGGAAGCATTAAAGCAATCCAAGAAAAAATTAGCTATTAAATCAACAACAATCAGCATCAAGGGAGAAATTTTAAACACACAAAATAAGGAGGAATGATGTTTAAGAAAATCAAAAAAAGAGATGGTAGAATTGTAGCATTTGATGCCCAGAAAATTACCAATGCCATTGCCAAGGCTGGTGCTGCAACCGGTGAATTTGATGAGAAAGTTGCGAAGCGTCTCTGCTTGAAAGTCCTGAATCTGAGCCAGCAGGTGATTAAAGATAAGATTCCCACGGTAGAAGAAATACAGGATGTGGTTGAGGAGATATTGCTCTCCTCACCATATCGTAAGACCGCAAAGGCATATATTATCTATCGGGACCAGCATGCCCGTATTCGTGAGATTACGGCAAAGGCGAATGTGAACCTCGTTGACCAGTATTTAGAAAAGATAGACTGGCAGGTGAATGAGAATAGCAATATGGCATTCTCCTTACAGGGGTTGAACAATTACCTCTCTTCAGAATTGAGCAAAACTTACTGGTTGAATAAGATATATCCAAGAGAAATCAGAGAGGCAACTGTCAACGGTGACTTCCATATCCATGATTTGAATCTGCTTGCAGTCTATTGTGTCGGCTGGGACCTCTATGACCTGTTAACCCAGGGGTTCAGAGGTGCATCAGGGAAGGTTGAAAGCAGACCGGCAAGGCACTTCCGGAGTGCCTTAGGTCAGGTTGTTAATTTCTTTTATACCCTTCAGGGCGAGGCTGCTGGTGCCCAGGCATTTTCAAATTTTGATACACTTTTGGCTCCTTTTATCTATTATGATAACCTTGACTATACAGAAGTAAAACAAGCCCTCCAGGAATTCATCTTCAATGTCAATGTCCCGACCAGGGTGGGATTCCAGACCCCGTTTACCAATATCACCCTTGATTTAACCGTGCCGAGACACCTCGCTGACCTTGGAGTTGTTATAGGTGGTGAGATGAAGGAAAAGACCTACAAAGAGTTTCAAAATGAGATGAATATCTTCAATAAGGCACTCTGCGAGGTAATGATGGAAGGCGATGCAAAAGGGAGGGTATTCACATTCCCAATCCCGACTTATAATATCACAAAAGATTTTGACTGGAACAATCCAAATTTAATCGGCCTGTGGAAGATGACTGCAAAGTATGGAATCCCATATTTTTCAAATTTTATAAATTCGGATATGAAACCAGAGGATGCCCGCTCAATGTGCTGCCGGCTTAGAATTGATAACCGTAAACTTGCCAAAAGGGGTGGTGGTCTATTCGGTGCCCACCCACTAACAGGTTCGATCGGTGTCGTCACAATCAATATGCCAAGAATTGGCTATCTTGCCAAGAATGAAGATGAATTCTTTAAGTCATTAGAAAGATTGATGAATCTGGCTAAAGAGAGTCTTGAAATAAAGAGAAAGGTCCTGGAAAGATTTATGGAGAATAACCTCTATCCTTATGCCCGATTCTATCTCCGTAATATGAAAGAACGGTTTGGTGAATACTGGAAGAATCATTTTTCCACAATTGGACTTGTTGGGATGAATGAATGTTGCCTTAACTTTTTAGGCAAGGATATTGCTTCAGATGAAGGACGTAATTTCAGTCTAAAAGTTCTGGATTTTATGCGAGAAAGATTGGTTGATTTCCAGAAAGAGACCGGAAATAACTATAACCTTGAAGCAACCCCGGCTGAAGGAACTGCCTATCGTCTGGCAAAGATAGACAAAGAAAAATTCCCTGAAATCATCTGTGCCAATGAAGAGGAGTATAAGAAAGGGGCAGAACCATTTTATACCAATTCAACCCAGTTACCAGTAAATTATACAAACGATATATTTTCCGCCATTGAATTGCAGGATGAATTGCAAACAAGATACACAGGCGGCGTTGTCTTACATATCTTTGCGGGTGAGCGTGTTGAGGATTATGAAACTGTGAAAAATCTCGTTCGTAAGGTCTGTGAAAATTCACATCTACCCTATTTCACCTTTACACCAACCTTCAGTATCTGCCCGAGTCATGGGTATCTATCGGGTGAACACTCTGTCTGTCCAACCTGCAAGGCAGAGTGTGAGGTATATTCAAGGGTGGTTGGCTATTTCAGGCCGGTTTCCCAGTGGAATCTCGGAAAGAAAGAGGAATTCAAAAAACGAAGGACATTTAATGTAGCATCCGAATCTATTCGGATGGGAAATATTCTTAACAGGAGTCAATTATGAAACCAACTGAACAATTAAAAGAAGAGCACAAGGCGATAAAATTGATGCTCAGAATCCTTGAGTCCATTTGTAGCAGACTTGAGGTTTCTGAGGACATCCCTGAAGAGCACCTTCATAAAGTGATAGAATTCATAAGGGTCTTTGCAGATAGATGCCATCATGGGAAAGAAGAAGACCTGCTCTTTCCGGCAATGGAAAAGGTAGGTATCCCAAGAGAGGGCGGTCCAATCGGTGTAATGCTAATGGAACATAACTTGGGAAGGGATTATGTTAAAGGAATGGGCGAGGCAACAACTGAAAAGGATTACAAAAAATTTATTAAGAATGCAAGGTTATACATTGAACTTCTTGGACAGCACATAGATAAAGAAGACAATATCTTATATCCAATGGCTGATATGCACCTATCAAAAAGAGAACAGGATGAACTCCTTGAAAAATTTGAAAAAGTAGAAGAAGAGAGAATTGGACCAGGAAGGCACGAAGAGTTCCATAAACTATTGGACAATTTGGAAAAAAATTATTTGAAGGGAGGTAAAAATGCCAAATGTCACCAAAGTCGGTCAAATCTTTAAATGCGAAATATGTGGTAATGTAGTTGAGGTTAAAGAGGTCGGTGGTGGCGAACTGGTATGCTGTGGCGAACCAATGAAATTGGTAAACGGTTAATTGTAGCGTCCAGTTTTAACTGGACGAATGTTTCATCCATCTGAAGATGGACACTACAAAGGGGTGATTATATGAGAAAACCGAAGGTCTTGTTCTTATGCTATCACAACTCTGCCCGGAGCCAGATGGCAGAGGGTTTGTTAAAAAACCTGGCAGGTGACAAATTTGATGTATATAGTGCGGGTATAGAGTCAACTGGTGTCCATCCAATGGCTATTCAGGTGATGGAGGAGATAGGCATTGATATCTCAACCCATAAATCAAAACCTGCAAGCAGTTTCTTGAATGAACATTTCGGCTATATCATCACGGTCTGTGATGATGCAAAAGAAAAATGCCCTGCCTTTCCGGGCATTGCAATAAGGCTACACTGGCCATTTGAAGACCCGGCAGCGGCATCGGGTAGTGAGGAAGAGAAATTATCAGTTTTTCGCAAGGTGCGTGACCAGATAAAAGAAAAAATCATAGAATGGTTGAATGAATTAAAAAAGGAGGAATTATGACAGACCTTAATACATTGTTCCAGTCTGCTGACTGGAAAAAAGAAAAACATATACCGGTCATTGAAGCACCGGCAAAGGTAAAAAAAGGTGAGAACTTTAAGGTTACGGTAACGGTTGGAAAAGAGATTGCCCACCCGAATACGACTGAACACCATATCGCCTGGATTGATGTCTATTTTCATCCGGATGGTGAAAAGTTCCCATATCAGATTGGAAAATTTGAATTCTTAGCACACGGTGCTTCAGCGAACGGTCCTAATACAAGCACGGTCTATACCCATCCTGAGGTCACACTGACATTCAAGACCGAAAAATCCGGCACCATCATCGCATTCTCTTACTGTAACATCCACGGTTTATGGCGAAACTCACAGGAGATAAAAGTTGAATAATTTACGCAAATTGCCCCGAATTGTCTTCAATTGCCTTTTTTGATATATGTATGCAGGCAGGCTAATATGAGAGACCCTCACCCTTCCCTCTCCCTTGAAGGGAGAGGACCAAGATGAGGGCGAAGGGAGGTTAATATGAAGAAAATGACTGAAAAAGCACTAAATGAGGCATTTGCCGGAGAGTCAATGGCACATATGAAATATCTAATATTCAGCGAAATTGCTGAAAAAGAAGGGATGCCCAATATCGCAAGACTCTTTAAGGCAATTGCCTATGCGGAACAGGTGCATGCTACAAACCATGCACGGAATTTAGGGATTGTAAAAAAGACCCCTGATAATTTACAGACAGGAATTGATGGAGAGACCTATGAGGTGGAAGAGATGTATCCAATCTATAACAATACGGCAAAATTCCAGAATGAAAAGGGTGCAGAACAGTCAACCCATTATGCCCTTGAGGCAGAAAAGATCCATATGAAGATGTATACGGATGCTAAAGCGAGCGCCGAAAAGAAAAAAGATATTGATATTAAAGAAATCTACATCTGCCCTATCTGCGGTTTTACCCATATTGGCAAACCACCTGAATACTGCCCGGTCTGCGGTGCACCGAATAGCAAGTTCAAGAAGTTCTAATTGTGATTAAAAACTCAGAAATATCAATAGTGCTCTCGGGAGAAGCTGGACAGGGAATAAATACGGTTAGTGATGTCTTAACAAATATCGCACACTCGGCTAACATCTATGCCTTTACCTGGACTGAATTGATGTCCAGAATCCGTGGTGGTGTAAATTCAACACAAATTAGATTGAGCAACAAAAGAACACGGGCACCGGTCAATAAGATTGATGTTTTAATCCCTTTGAATGAAAGCGCCTTTCACCATAATGCAAACCGTATCTCTAAAAAAACTTTGATTCTAAGTGAATTCAATATCAACGGCCTTGCTACATTCAATATTCCTTATCTGAAAAGGGCAAAAGAGATTGGTAATCCCCTGTTTGCGAATATCATCGCCGTAGGCACACTGAGCGGGCTTACTGGAATGCCATTTGATGGATTTATAAGACTTATAAGAGAACATTTTCGAACGAAAGGCGAAGAAATTATAGAAAAAAATGCCCAGGCCGGCAAATTTGGATACCAGATTGGTGAGGAAATCAGAAAATCAAATGATTTATTGTACAATCCAGTTCCAGATGAAGTTCTTAAGGCAGAGAAAATTATTGACGGTTCAAAGGCGATTGCCTTAGGTGCAATCGTTGGAGGTATTAAATTCATCGCTGCCTATCCAATGACCCCTTCAAGCGGTGTCTGGACATATCTTGCTCAGGTTGGAAAGGAATTAGATATAATAACCGAACAGGCTGAAGACGAAATATCAGCAATGAATATGGGACTCGGTGCATCTTATGCCGGTGCCCGTGCTATAGTTACCACCTCAGGCGGTGGGTTTGATTTGATGACCGAGGGTTTGAGTTTGGCAGGGATTCAGGAGACACCAATAGTTATACACCTCGCCCAGCGACCTGGTCCGGCAACTGGGCTGCCAACAAGGACTGAACAAGCAGACCTTGAATTAGCACTATATGCTGGGCATGGTGAATTCCCACGCATAATCTTTGCGCCCGGTAACTTTGAACAGGGTTTTTACTTAACCCAGAGGGCATTCAATCTTGCAGATAAATACCAGGTTCCGGTTTTTATACTCACCGACCAATTCTTTATTGATTCTTCATATAGTATTGCTCCATTCAATCTTGAAAATATTAAGATTGAAAACCATATCGTAGAAACAAATGAAGATTATAAAAGGTATAGAATCACTGAATCAGGTATTTCACCGCGCGGCGTTCCTAATTATGGTAAGGGTTTTGTTAATGCAGATTGCCATCACCATAATGAAGATGGACATATCTCTGAGGACCTCCAATTACGCACAAAGATGATGAATAAACTGATGAACAAATATAAGGCGATAAATGCCGATTTAATTGAACCCGAGTTTATCGGGTCAAAAAATTATAATTTGCTCGTGCTGTGCTGGGGTTCAAATTATGAGATTGTAAAGGAAGCGATTGAAAGAATAGATTCAGAAGATGTTGCTATGCTCCACTTTAGCCAGGTTTATCCCATCCATCCAATTACACATCAGTATCTAAAAAATGCGAAAAGATTATGTATGGTTGAAAATAATGCGACCGGACAGATGGCGAAATTGTTGAAACTGAACTTTGGTATTGATATAAAAGACTTCATCCTTAAATATAATGGGCTGCCCTTTTATGTAGAAGAAGTCAAAAAGGCAATAGAGGAGTTGATGTGAATAAAAAATATAATACCTGCGACCATATTGGGATATTTACAGAAAATGCCGAGAGATTGATAAAATTCTATAAAGGAATTCTTGGTTTTAAACTTATCTCCGGAGAAAGGCTCAAGTCCGACATTGTCAAAAAAATTTTTGGAATAAACTCATCCTGCTGTTTTTAC
>CBFGJQ010000443.1:0-8063 GCA_965649095.1 Caldifarciminota bacterium
TAGGCAAGTTCTGCCACAAAGTAGTAGGCAAGGGCTGACTCATTACCGAGTGGTTCTTCAAGGTGCCAGATATATTTCTCAGACATCTTTTGGTAATCTTCAGCGCGCAAAATGGCACTTTTAAAATTACCACCGTAGTAATCGCAGGAGACCTTTGCCAGGTCTACTTCGTCGTATTTTCTATTATCCTCAAATCCAATCGTAAAACAGTTGACAGGGTCTTTTGAATATTTACTCATAATCGCGAGTAAAAGATTAGAATCCGTGCCACTACTCAAAGAGAGACTTATTGGAACATCGCTTATCATCTGCCTTCGGACGGCAGATTCTATCTCAGCGCTTAAAATGGGTATCCAAGCTTCTATCTTTTTCCCACGAATTATAGACTGGGTGCTATTCCAGTAGCATATCCTTTCAACGATGCCAGAATGTTTGATTCTCATATAAGAGCCAGGGGGTAATTTAAAGATATTTTTGAAAAGCGTTTTGGGGGAAGGGGTATGGCGGAAGGTAATATACAAGTCCACTGCTTCAAGGTCAATTTCTTTCCTATAATCGGGATAAATAAGAATGGATTTGATTTCAGAGGCGAAAATGAAGCTCTTCCCACTGTTATAGAAGTATAGCGGCTTGACACCCACATGGTCGCGGGCAATCAATAATTCTCTCCTATTAACATCCCATATTGCAAAAGAAAAGATCCCATTTAAGCGGTTTAGGAAGTCTATTCCATATTCCTTGTAGGCATATATTAACACCTCAGTATCGGAAGTGGTTCTGAATTTATAGCCCTTATCCTTTAAGATATTGCGTAATTCCTGGTAATTATATATTTCACCGTTATATGTAATCCAGATAGTCTCAGATTCGTCTGACATTGGTTGATTGCCTGTTTTAAGGTCAATAATTGCTAACCGGCGGTGGCCTAAGCCAATGCCATTAAGGTCATCAAAAAAATATCCTTCCCCATCAGGACCGCGATGGGTAAGTAAATCAGTCATCTTTTTGAGTAATGCCCCTTCTACCGGCTCTTTCGTTTTATAGTTGAAGATACCAACAATGCCACACATAGCGCTCAACGATTCAGGATGCAGGATACAAGATTCAGATTAAAAAATTTACCAGAAACCGGAATCCAAAATTCAGAATAAAAGATATATGACACATGATTGGGCTATTTCCGGGAGAGATGTCCTTATAACTTAACATTAATTATCTCCTTTTTTATTCTTGTATCCTGAATCATGCATTGTGTATCCATTAATTCACCGATTTCTTGCATTGTGAAAATATCCAAATTACCTTCTTCTCTTCGTTCGGCACAGTATTCTAATACTGGGAATAAAACTTCCTTAACTCTCTCTTGACTGATTGAGGGATGAAACCAGAAGTGGCACAATGCCTTTTTTTCTATTGATTTTTGTATGTATTTTTTAAGGCGCCAGAGAATATAATTTGAATCCCAATTATCATCGGGAATAATGTTTGAAGAGCTCAATATTGCCCATAGACCTTCTTTTAATCTGATTGGTTTTGAGATTTCTACTTTTTGAAGTGGAAAATAACGCACACACTTATAATCATACCTTTTAAGGATTTCAAAATGCCCTGCCTCATCACCGGGGAAGACCATTGAAACAGGTTTTATCCCGAATTTTCCCATCACCTCATTACATTTATTTATCTCAGCCTCGGCAAGTTTGTTTGGACAATATTTTTCATTAAAACCAATATGGGAGAAAGAATGGCAGGCAATTTCGTGGTGAACTTTTGCATTTAAAATTTTTTCAATCAAATCAGGGGCATACCAATCGGGAGCAGATTTAAAGTCCGAACAGGGGTCTTGGTCATACCAGTCTCCTTTTTTAAACTCCCAATAATCATTTCTGAAATAATCTGGCCTTGGCATATCAGAGTGGGGTATCCCATTTGTTTTACTACATCTTTCTAAAAAGAGATGCCCCACAATTGCCCAGGTGGCGGGAATATTTAATTCATCAAATTTCTTTAATATCTTAGGTATGTTTTCTCTCTCCTGTCGGCACAATTTTTGCATATCCACTTTTTGCATATATACATAGCGCCATGCCCAGGCAAGTTCAAAATCCAAAGAGATACATAGAATACCTTTTTTAAGATTGGCATTATTATCTAATGATAAATAGCGTGGTTTCCGCAAAAGATGGAATGCAATCTTGGAGCGAATTACACCTATCTTGCTCAACATATCATTGACCTGTAGATATTTTCAAGATTTTTAATTCTCTCGCGCGCATCAAACTCTTTAATTGCCCTTTCTGCTGCCCCCCTTCCCAATTCTTCTCGCAGATTGCGATTTTCAATCAAGAATCTGAGGGCTTCCCCCAGACCTTTGATGTCATTCTCTCTTACCAGAATCCCCTGTTTATAATTTTCTATCACTTCAGGGATTCCGGCGTGGTATGTAGATACCACCGGCAATCCTGATGCCATTGCTTCAACTATTGTCCCGGGGATTCCTTCTTTATCCCCTTTTACGGTTGTGCTGGGCAGCGCAAAAATATCAGCATTACGGTATACCTTAATAAGTTCTTCGCTTCCATAAGGAATAAACCCAAAAAATTTTACCTTTTCATTCCAGCTATATTCTCTAACCATTTTATGCAGATGTTTACTCATTGGTCCGCTGCCAACTATTGATACAGTAAATTTATTTTTTAAATACTTTTCAATACTTCTTAATGCAGTGAGGACAATGTGCTGCGCCTTTTTAACTTCCAGTGTTCCCACCATCAATATATTGACAACATCTTTATCTTCGTATTTCCTCTCCGGAAATGCGAAGCTTTGGACTTCAACCCCATAATAATGGATTATTATCTTCTTTTCCGGACAACCGAGTTTGATTAAATCTTTTCTCATATCTTCTGACATAGCGAGAAATTTGTCTATCTCTTCATAAATTGGTTTTAAATAAGACCTGCCATAGCCGAGGTATAATCTTGGAAAAGATGAAACATCGTAGCCATATAGTGATACTACGGATGGCAGATGCAACTTCCTTTTTAATCTGAGAAAGTACCGGGCATCAACTGCGTAATGAAAATGTAACAATTTTGTATTATGTTGACTTATAATCTCTTTAAATATTTCACATTCCTTAGATGTCAGATGCCGGAACATCTTATATGAATAATGAGCAAATTTTTTATGATACCCCTTTAACATTTCCATTGAGGCAAAGATATTGTTGATTGAATTTTGGTCATTTTTGTTTTTTTTGTGACAAAATACAATTGGCTTGAACGACTGAAGGAATTTCAGCTGATAATAAATAAAGGTTTCGGTTGGCGCGCGATAAGAACGGATCAGATGGGCAACCACTGGCTTATCTTCCATAAACCTCGGTTAACAAATAGTTTGTAAACTTTTACTGTTTTCTTTGCAACTTCTTCTGGGTTATACATTTTCCTTGCAACCCAATTTGCATTCCTTATGATTTTTTCTCTTAACAAATTATCTTTTAACAACATTGTGATGCAATTGGCAAGACCGTCTGAATCTTCCGGTTTGAACAATAGGCCTGTCTTTTTATGTTCAATCATATATGGTATCCCGCCTGCACACGATGCAATAACCGGTGTTCCCAATGCCATGGCTTCAGCAATTGTCATCGGGCTATTTTCTTGCCGGGATGGTAAGACAAGGGCAAAGGCTTTTTTAATATATTCCTTTAATTCATCTCTTGGGAGGTGTTCAATAAAGGTAATGCCAATGGTCTTATTTTTTTCAATCATTCTCTGCAACCAATTATAGTATTTTTCGTCTTCCGGCGCGCCACAGATAATAAGTTTCAAATCACTGCATTCTCCTTTCAGTTTTATAAATGCCTGAATCAAGATGTGAATTTGCTTTAAATAGACAATCGGTCCAATAAAGAGTAAAAATCTGTTTTCTCCATTTGATACAGGATGCGGGTGGAATGCAAAAAAATCTTTTGAGATAGGGTTGGGGATGTTAAATATCATCTTCCGATTGCCTAATAAGTTAGATACATATGGTGAGATGGCGATAAAATATTTGAAATGGCGGTGGACATACCATTCTAAGATTCGATCCATCTGGTGGCTCAGATATTCTTTCCCTTTCCAGAGTTTTGCCTCCATCCTCTTGATGCCGTGGATAGTAAAAATTCGCAGATAGCCGCCCAAAATGGCAGCCACCGCTAATGCCATATTATCCTGACAATGTATTAAATCGGGTTTTAGTTCCTTTAATTTAAGCAAGACCTTAATAATATTATACGGAAGATGGGGTTTAAAGAGTGGATTTTTGGGCACTGCAAGAAAATGGAAACTATATCCATCCTGATTGATTTCTAAATCTCTATTGACCATCTTAGAGAGGCTTATAATGTGAAACTCAAATTCATCTTGATATCTTTTTAAGCCATCTAAAAGTCCCCGGGTTGCAGTCTCTACGCCGCCGGTAAAACTCTTTAGATCCGCCGGGTAATTGGTCAGTATTGCAATTCGTCTTTTCATCTAAAAATTTACTTACATTACACTTGCATTTGAAGAATCTTTCCAAAGCGACAGAAGTTCGAGGTACAATTTTAGAGATGCGCCCCTTGCAAAATCAATACGCTTTTTCCTCCATAATCCTGATACCAGGTCATCTTCCAGTTGTTTTGAAAATAGATTATCATCAACAGGCCTTTTTAAAAGATGATTTTTATAAAAATTCTCCGACCACTCTTCAGTCTTAAATTCACGATACCCGGTCAATCGTTGCTTTATGCGTTTAAACAAAAAACCTGGTCCAATCTGCAAAAGGGGTGCTTTTGAGAGAAGATGTTTAGGAGGATAGCCATGGTCAGTTGTGTAATTTAGCAATTGAGGACGGTATTTTTTTATAATATAAGAATAGAAAAATTGAGAGTTGAAACGCTGTTTTATGGTTGGTTTTAACGGATTTGAATATATCCCAGAAAATGGCGACTTAAAGACAAATTCTACAAAGTTATCGTCAAGAAATGGAAACCGGTTGACCGCATAAATTCGCTCCATTTGGACTTCTCCCCCGAAGTATTTTCTGGCGCCTTCATTTAACAAAAAGAGATAGAATCTTTGATTGTCAGTTAGACCTTGATATCTCTTAATACATTCTTCGTAGATATGTTCCAGTAGCTCATCAAAATCTTCAAAGATTTTAGCGTTGTAGTATGAATTTTCTTTCGTATGTTTGATTATTGATGCCAGAATAGTTTTTTTGTCGCGAGCAAAATTTATCTTGACATAGTTTTCATTGACCATATATCCTATTGCTACATTTTGAAAGGTTCTCATCAGTTCGCTACCGAAGATACCAGTAATGATAATCGGTGAAAATTTACTTAATTTCTTAAATGCATAAGGATAATTTGCCCGCTCAAAGGTTGACAGACAGTCGGAAAAATAGATTGCCTGCATTGCGTATTCGTCATAGACATTTTCATATTCTTCATCAAGGTAAATAGGGAGATAGTTTATATTGTTCTCCTTACATATTCTTTCTGGTATAGAGATGTTGAGGCTGCCGTGGATACCGAATGAATAGCAGATAAAATCGGGAGGGTCTTTCTCTAAGACAGATAGTATTGCCCGTCCATCAAAACCGCCAGTTAAAGAAATACAGATTTTATTTGGATTTTGAGTATATTGATTTACCGTTTTTTTAAACAGCTCGCTGCCAACTTCCAATGCCTTTTTCTGTGAATATAATTCTTGGTCAATCAAACTCCTGCAATCCCAATACTTTTTTACTTCAATATGCCCGTCTTTGACAATCAAATAGGATGCTGGTGGCAAACTTTTCATATCTTTAAAAATTGTTCTATCACCCAATGGGTATCCAAATATTGCATATTCACCAATAGCAATTTTGTCCAGAGTTTTGTTCAAAAGATTGCAATCCATTATTGCCCGAAGACTTGTTGAAAATAAAAGGACATTATCTTTAAAAGCATAATAGAATGGTGATGCACCAAATCTACTATTAAAGATTAAACTCTCGCATTTCTTTTTATCTAAGATAACAATCTGAAAATTACCTTTGAGATAATTTATAGAATCTGTTCCATAGTCATTATATAGTTTCAATATCACCTGACTTGATAACTGACAAATGGCTTTATCAAATTCTTGTTTCGGATGTGGATCACCAATGACGATTACCAGAAAATCTTTAGTAGCAATGAAATCCTTATTGAATTCATTATGAGATAATAAAAATATCTGGAAATCAGCACTCTTTATTTGATACCTTTGACATTTTATATTCTTATAAAATTGACTAAAAAATATTTTATCCAGAGATAAATTTTCAAGACGGGATTTAAAGTTTATAATGCCCAATATATCAAATATCACTTATATCTCTTTTCTATACAATCCATCCAATTGCTTCCCGGCTATAAATGCCTTTATGTTTGAGAGAAACCGTCCAATAATAGCATTGCGATATGTATAAATATTACCAGCAATATGGGGCGTAATAATTAAATTCGGGCAACCTCTTAAGGGATGAAAAATTGGCGGCGGCTCCACTGAAAGCACATCCACCGCAGCACCACTGATAATCCTATTTTTTAATGCCCATGCCAATGCGGATTCATCAACAACTTGCCCGCGCGAAACATTTATCAAATAGGCAGTTTGTTTCATCTGCTTCAACTCTTTTAGACCAATCATTTTTTGGGTGGCGGAGGTTAAGGGAACACACAACACAACAAAGTCTGAGATACCCAATAGTTCAGATAAAGTGGAGCAAATTTTAACACCTTCAAGGGATAGATTAGAAAGAATATCTATACCTACAACCTCCATTCCAACTCTTCGCGACAGAGAAGCGACTGCCCGACCATTATTACCCAGACCAACTACCCCAACAATTTTATCCATTATACCACGAATATTCTCCAAAATGTCTTTTTGACTCCATCGCCCAAATTTCTTTCTTTCTATGGCTAAATCTAACCTTCTGTCCAATGCCAGCATGAGCATCAATGTGTGTTCCGCTACACCACGAGAAGATATCCCTGCCGCAGTCGTGATTAAGATCCTATCCACATTTCGCATATCTTCCAAAAATTCTACACCGGAAGAGATTAGTTGCACAAGTTTAATATTTGGTGCCCGCCTTAATAATTCACCAGAAAACCAAGTACTAATATAAATATCTGCTCCGGTAATAAGTTTATCACGTATGGCAAAATTATCAAAAAAATGTATTTCAATATACTCCCGCCACTCAGGGAATATATTATTAAGGGCATTAAGCCAATCATCTTTGGAATAGCCGGGAAAAGATTCAACCAGAGTATGGAGTAAGTCTGTTCTCCATCTCAGGTCCATTTTATATAGCAGAAATGGAGCAACAAATCGTTTAATGCTTTTTTTTATTAACCCCTTCATCTCTGGTAAAGTTTTTCGCCTTTACCCTCATTTTTTCATCAAAAATGGCTTATGAGGTATAATGGCATCTTCAAAAATTTTCTGCCGTATTCAATTGTCTCTAAAAAAGGTCCTAAATCATCCCAGGCAAAGTTTGATACTGTCTTTGTCCCTTTAAGTGACTTTAGCCACTGCCAGAGTGTGATTTTATTGTTTTTGAAATAATCCCAGAATGACTGAAAATCGCTGATCAAATCAAGCCATTTTATTCCCGTCTTAAATTTGGTTTGAGGTTGTGGATTCTGCCCGGTTAAATCTAGATATTGGATAAGGGGAAAATTTACTCCGCAGACCGTCGCAAGATAGTTTTGTTGCCAGTATCTGGGATTGAGTTCTATCAGTTTCAGTTTACCGTCCCGTTCATCCTTCTTAAACTCAGCTGACCCCACCCCCTGATAATTAATTCCTCTGAAGAATCTTAATCCCAATTCAATCAATTCCTGATTGTATACACTCTCAACACAACTACCAACACCAAATTCTACTGGATATTGTCTGATTTTTTTTAAGGTGAATAATGCGAGAAGTTTATTGTTTCTATTTATATAAATATTAACTTTATAGTGATCTGTATTTCGTCCGGGGATGATT
>CBFGJQ010000444.1:0-8047 GCA_965649095.1 Caldifarciminota bacterium
ATGTCAATGGATGGTGCCGAGCCGATTAGGAAAAGTTTATTTTGGGGGTTTCAGGGGAACTCCCCTGATGTATCTTGTGAAGCTATTGGAGTGACACCACTTGTGGTATCATAACCGCACAGGTGTGGCCGATTTCAGTAAAATTATTTTTGACTTAAACCGCCAGTTGACTTTTCAAGGAAAATATATATAATAATATTAATGACACTACAGGCAATTGAATATAAGGGCTTTCGTAATCTTGTGGATAGTCGTCTGGAATTTTCTGAGCGATTTAATCTAATAATTGGGGCAAATGGGGCCGGAAAGACCAATCTATTGGAGGCGGTCTTCTTTTCCGCCTATACCCGTTCATTTCGCACAAATGACGAGCGTAACCTTTTGAAGTTCAATGAAACATCTTTGTGGATCAAGGCAAAATCGGATACCACCGAGGCAAATATCTACTACAATGGTGAAAAACGGTTGACGCTGGGAGGCGTTCAGAGAAACCGCCTCCACGAATTTATTGGCTGGCTTGCGGTGTGCATCTTTTCCCCTGACGATTTCTGGATCATTCGCGGGGCGCCGTCAAGGAGAAGGGCCTTTTTAGACTGGCTCATTTCTAAGTTGAATCCCAACTATTTATTAAACTTACAGGAATATCGGAAGATTTTGAGACAGCGCAATAGCCTCTTACAAATGAAACAGGCCGCTATTGATATTGAACTTTTGAATGTAATAAATGAAAAGATGGTTCAATATGGAAATGAGATATATAAAGAGAGGCGAAAAATTATGCCAATCTTCAAAGAGAAGTTCATCAAGGTTTGTGATGATTTAGGGATGAAGGGAGTTGACCTGGAATATCAGGATTCAACCACCGGGATGCAACTTGACCTTGACTTATTAAAAGAAAGAGAGGCCGAGGATATTAAATATAAGGTGACCGGCATCGGTCCCCATCGCGACGACATTTTAATAAGCCGCAATCGCCATCCGATAAAGCACTTTGGTTCTGATGGCGAAGTTCGCCTCTCAGCAATTGCATTAAAAATTGCCGAGTCAGAGATACTCCAGGAGAAAATTGGGACAACCCCCATCTTACTTCTGGATGAGGCAGCAAGTGAACTTGACCAGGGGAAGAAAGGAGCGTTTCTTGATATGCTCTACGGTCAGGTCTTTTATGCCACTGTAAATGAAGACAGTTGCATAAAAAGGATGGTTAAAAAGAGATTTCTGATTCAAGGTGGCAGGGTTGAAGTCTCCGGAACGGATAGGTAAGATTCTTCAGCGGATTGTAAAGGATATGGGTCTTGAGGAGAGAATGAAGGATTATGCAATCATTGAGAAATGGCCACAGATTGTTGGTGAGCGCATCGCAAGGCATACGCGTGCGACCAGCATAGATGCCAACAATCTATATGTAATCGTTGACAATCCGGTCTGGAAGGCGCAGTTATTTTTGATGAAGGACCGGATTATAAAGAAGATAAATAATCTGGGTGTAAAGTTAAAGGATATAAAATTTAAAATTGGTTGAAGGGGAGTGTATGAGTGAAAAGGAACTTTATGATGCATCCAAGATTCAGATTTTAAAGGGACTTGAGGCAGTCAGACGTAGACCAGCAATGTATATTGGTGATGTTGGGATAAGGGGTCTGCACCATCTCATATTTGAGGTTGTGGATAATAGTATTGATGAGGCACTTGCTGGCTACTGCGATTATATAAGGGTTACCGTAGATAAAGATGTAGTTGAGGTTGAGGATAACGGCCGGGGGATTCCTACTGATATCCACCCCACTCAGAAGAAATCCGCACTTGAGGTTGTCCTTACAATGCTCCATGCGGGCGGTAAATTTGATGATAAGGTCTATCGGATTAGTGGTGGCCTGCATGGTGTGGGGGTAAGTGCAGTGAACGCCCTCTGTGAATTTCTTGAGGCCGAGGTCTATCGCGATGGTAAGATATTCTATCAGGCTTATAAAAGGGGTGAACCCCAGGAAAATGTCAAGGTGATTGGCAAGACGAAAAAGACCGGAACGAAGATCAGATTCAAACCGGATAGAGAAATCTTTAAGAAGGTTGAATTCTCCAAGGAGATAATTGCCCAGCGTCTGCGGGAACTTGCCTTTTTGAATAAAGGCCTAAAAATTGATTTTGAGGATATAAAGTCCGGATATAAAGAGAGGTTCTTTTCCACCGGAGGAGTTGTTGATCTTGTGAAATTTCTCGATTCCGGACGCCAGCGTCTGCACAAACCATTCTATTTTCACGAAACCGTAAATGGAATTGAGATTGAAGTGGCAATGGAGTATAATGATTCCTATTTAGAGAATATCTTCACCTTCGCCAATACAATCAACACCCACGAAGGGGGAACTCATCTTGTGGGCTTCAAATCAGCACTAACCCGAACCTTAAATGATTATGCCCGACGCCATAATCAGTTAAAAGAAGACCTTGTATTTGCCGGTGAAGATACCAGAGAAGGATTGACGGCAGTCATTTCCGTAAAGATCAGGGAACCACAATTTGAGGGGCAGACCAAGACAAAACTCGGAAACCCCGAGGCAAAGGGGGCAGTTGAATCGGTAGTAAACGAAAAGTTATCCACATTCCTTGAAGAGAATCCAAGGATTGCCTCAGTGATTATAAACAAGGTTTTGACTGCCGCAAAGTCAAGGGAGGCAGCGAGGAAGGCACGGGAATTGACACGGAGGAAGTCTCTGATTGATAGTGATTTCCTGCCGGGCAAACTTGCTGATTGTTCAAGTCAGAATCCGGATGAAAGTGAAATCTTTGTGGTGGAGGGTGATTCGGCGGGCGGTAGTGCCAAACAGGGGAGGGACAGGACATTTCAGGCAATCCTGCCCCTGCGGGGTAAGATTTTGAATGTTGAAAAGAGTAGTCTTAATAAAATCCTCAGTAATGAGGAGATTAGAACCCTTATCTCGGCAATTGGGTGTGGTATTGGTGAGGACGATTTTGATATTTCAAAGTTGCGCTACAAAAAGATCATAATTATGACCGATGCGGATGTTGATGGTGCCCATATCAGAACCCTCCTCTTAACATTCTTCTTCCGATTTATGAAGGAGTTGATTGATGCCGGTGTCATCTACATTGCCCAGCCACCGCTTTATCGGATAAGATATGATAAGAAAGAGGCATATCTCTATTCTGATGAGGAACTACAAAAATTTTTGAAGAAAAATCCGAATGAGAAATATGATATCCAGCGCTACAAAGGACTCGGGGAGATGAATCCGGAACAACTCTGGCAGACGACTATGGACCCCCAGCGACGTATCTTGAAAAGAGTAACAATGGAGGATGCGGCTGAGGCAGATAGGCTCTTTTCAATCCTTATGGGAGATGAGGTTGAACCAAGGAGAAGATTTATTGAAGAGAATGCAAAATTTGTTGAAAACTTGGATGTATAAAAGATTGATGGTAATGCAAAAAGGGATAAAAAGGCTAAATAGGGCTTAAAATGGCAGAAAAGATAAAGCCATCTTACCCTTTTATTTGAATATATACGAGGAGGAACGGATGGACCACAAAGAAACCCTGAAGGAGTTGTCGCAGGCATTTGGCATCTCGGGCTATGAAGATGAGGTCTGCGCGATATTAAAAAAGAGTTTTGAGAACAAAGCCGAGGTTACCCAGGACCGAATCGGAAGTTTGATTGCAAAGAAGAAGGGGACAGCGGAAAGTCCAAAGATAATGTTCGCTGCCCATATGGATGAGATTGGGTTTATGGTAAAGGAGATCACTAAAGAAGGCTTTATAAAATTTTTACCAATTGGTGGCTGGTGGGATGGGAATCTACCCGGATTGCGCGTGAAGGTAAAAAATAGAAAGGGGGAGGCCTTTCCGGGGGTGATAGGATTGAAACCAATCCATGAACTTCCGCCCGAGGAGAGAAAGAAACTACCTGAGATTGAAAATATGTATATTGATGTTGGAGTTACAAAAAATTGCCATCCGGCCGAAAAATTGGGGATAAGACCCGGAGACCCGGTTATGCCCATTGGTCAATTTGAGCCGATGGCTGATGGTGATATTCTTATGGGTAAGGCCTGGGATGACCGGGTTGGGTGTGCCCTCCTTGTTAGCCTGATAGATGAACTGGGAGCAGCTTGGCATCCCAATACGGTCTATCTTGTGGGAACGGTGCAGGAAGAGGTGGGATTGCGGGGGGCAAGGACTTCAGCCAATTTGATACAACCAGACTTCGCCTTTGCCCTTGATGTGAGTATTGCCCGTGATACACCCGGAAATAGTGCGGAGGCAATTGAGAAACTCGGATCCGGGGTTGGTATTCTAATTTATGACCGAACAATGATTCCTCATACCAATTTAAAGAACTTTGTTATAGAACTTGCCGAAATGAATAACATTCCCTATCATCTCACATCCATAAAGGGTGGTTATGATACCGGTGAAATACACCTCACCAATATCGGTGTTCCCAGTCTAGCCCTGGGTATCCCCACCCGGTATGTCCACTCCGCAGCAAGTATTATCTCTTACGAAGACTATATGAATCTTTTAAAACTCATTCTCCTGATTGTCAAAACCTTAGATGCTGATATAATGAGACAACTGCTAAAATAGGAGGATTTATGGCAAAGAGGATAATCAAGCCCGATGCTATATACTACATCTGGACAACAACCAAGGATTGTGTAGAAATCTTTAATGACCCACACTGGGCAAGATTTTTGGTTCTATCTATTGGTTATCATCGCTATATGCTCAATTACCGGATATATGGCTATCTCATTATGCCCGAGTCCTTCTATCTGATAATTCAACCGGGCAGGATGTTCAATGTCTCAAAGATTATGAAACTCATTAAAGGGAATTTTGCCCGTAAATACAACGAGGTAAAAAAGAAAGAAGGAACAGTCTGGGCACAGAGTTTCGAGGCCGAGGTAATAGAGGATATAAAGACATTAAAGAGCCATTTAGAATTTATGCATAAGCTGCCCGTTGAGCGAAAATTGACAAAAGATGCCGGGGATTACGAATTCTCAAGTTATAACAACTATTCAAAGGCGCGAAGGACGACGATTCAACTGGTAATTGACCCGCTTCCTGAGGTCATTAAGAAATAGCCGCGGGTTTTTAATATTAAGAGAAGAGGTGTGCATAAAAGCACCAAAAGAAAAGGCCAGTCGCCCATTATTTTGTATAACGTTTGGATTCTATTTAACTCAATTGACAAGACGATAATTCCTTCTTCAAAGAGGTCTGTTTCCGCTATTATTCTGCCATAAGAGTCAACGACCATAGAAATTCCGGTATTGGCACTCCGGACTAAAGGCACACCATTTTCAACCGTGCGCAGGATTGCCATATCATTGTGTTGCTGTGGTCCGGAGATTTTTCCAAACCAGCCGTCATTGGTGATATTCAGAAGGAGTTCTGCACCGCTTCTAACAAAAGCACGGGCAATTTCAGAAAAGATAGATTCAAAACATATCAGACAGGAAAATTTCAAATTGTCGGTAGTAAAGACCGTATATTCATTGCCCGGTGTATAATCCCCTTCCCCGAGGTCAATCCTTTTGAATAGTGGGATATATCGGTCATAGGGAATATGCTCGCCAAAGGGAACGAGGTGCAATTTTTTATACTCCTGGGTTATACCTTCATTGGGTTTTATCAAAACTGCACCATTGAACATCTCCCCAGTTTTTCTATTGTATATCGGGGTGCCGGTCAGAACGGGCGCATTGATACGATTGGTAAGTTCTAAGACCATATTCTGATAAATACCCGGCGTCTTTAAGAAGACCGGGGTCGCGGTCTCCGGCCAGACAACAAGAGTTAATGTGTCCTTTGCCTCCTCTTTACACCTTTCGGAAAGGTAGATTAGCCGATTAAATGTCTCATCCCGCAATGAGGCATTGAATTTTAAATTTGGATCAATATTGGGTTGAACTATCCCAACGGTGATTCTCTTTAAACCTCTGGGAATACCTTTGATTCTTATCGTGCCATAAATCAAAGGAAGAGAGAAGAATAAAAGGAGGAGAAAGAGAACTCTGTCGTTTCTATTTCTTAAAAAATTGAAGAGGGTAATATTGATTAAATAGAGCCAGAAGGAGACCCCATAGACTCCATAGATTGATGCCTGCTGAATGACTACTGGATAGCGCGCCTGTGAATAACCGAATGAGAGCCAGGGAAAGCCAATCTCACCCAGCCCCTTTAAGAACTCAAGGCCGGTTAAGATAAATGGGAGATACCACATACCGATCAGTTTTGAAATCAGAAGACCGACCCCATAATACAGTCCGATATACAAAAACATTACTAACATCCCTAAAAGCATCAAGAGTTTAACACCACTCTCAATCCTTAAAAAGACAATCCAGAAGAGGGAAAAGAGGGAGAAGAGAAAACCAAAGAGGATTCCCCTTAAAAATACCTGTGATAGGTTTACCTTCTCAATTGTAAATAAAAGTGGCACCAGACCAAACCACGCCAGAAAGTATAATTTCAGGGGATGGAAGGCAAGCGAACAGAGGAGGGCGGAGATTAATATTAGAATAATTTGCAATTATATCTTCACCAATTTTTGTTTCCGGGCTGAATCATAGAATGCGTCGGTAATGCGGGCAATCAAGACTCCTTCTTCAATGCCAAAAGGTGGTTGATGATTCTTTTGCACCGAATCAATAAAGAATTGTGCCTGTAGTTCGCAGGCAATCTTATAGAGATTCCTGGGTAAGTTGGTGGGTGTGACATTTACCAGTTCATTGTGCAGTTCTTTTTGAACCTTCAAGGGATTGAGCAGTGCTGCCCCCTTTTTGCCAAATACATTACAGTATAAAAAATCCTTTTCAAAGAGTAATGACCAGCTCACCTCAATTGTGAGGAGGGTCCCATCGCTGAAGTTTATAATACCCATTGCCGTATCTTCAACCTCAGCTGCAGATTCCTTCTTGTGGACCGAGGCGAAGATTGTGGATGGCTCCTTCTCTTCAAGGAGGTATGTGGAGATGCCAAGGATTTGAGTTCCCAGGGTAAGAAATGCACCGCCACCACTCTTTAAGACATCCCGCCTCCACTCAGGGAGAATCCATTCCCTTGTGCCAATGAGCCAGCCGGCCTTTAGATAGTAGATGTCCCCCAGTTCACCCTCGGCAATAAATTTTTTCAGTGTCTGGACATCGGGTCTAAACCTTCCCGTAAGGGCAAGGGCAAGTTTTCTTTTGGTTCCATTAAGGGCCTTCTTTATCTCCAATGCCTCTTTTAAGTTTATTGCCATTGGATTTTCACAGAGCACATCCTTTCCATATTTTATTGCGGAGATGGTCATTGGGGCATGGAGATAATTGGGCGTGGAAATTATCAGGGCGTCAATCTCTTTATCTTCCAGAAGTTCCTGAAAGTCCTGATACCTCTTGGGAATATTATATTTCAAGCCAAGCATATCCAGTTTACGCACATCGCTATCACATATTGCTAAAAGATTACAGTCCCGATTCTTCTTAAATACCGGAATATGGGCAATCTGGGCGTGGGCACCGCAACCGACAATACCAATGTTAATCATCCCTTTCATACACCTAAGTATAGATTGAACTCATAGGGATGGGGTCTTAAATGGACCTCCTCAAACTCCTTGGTCTTGACCTCAATCCAGCGTTCAATCAGGTCTTTGTTGAATACCCCACCCTTTAGTAAGAATTCATAATCATCCTTCAATGCATTGATTGCCTCATAGGAATTTGTCGGTAACTTCTCTCTCTGAGAAGGTTTGAGATTATTTTCTATTCCATCAAGACCAGCAAGGAGAATTGCACTCAATGCCAAATATGGATTGCAGGTTGCATCAGGAATCCGGTATTCAATATCAAGACATCTTTTATTCTGGATATATGCTGGCACCCGGATTGCAGAAGTCCTGCTTCCTAAGGCAAAGTCGGTATATGTCGGTGCCTCAAAGCCCGGTATCAACCGTTTATAAGAATTTGTGCTTGGATTGGTAAAGGCACATAGTGCCCTTGAATGGCGCAGAATTCCACCGATATACTTTAAACAC
>CBFGJQ010000445.1:0-18888 GCA_965649095.1 Caldifarciminota bacterium
CTTTTCCGCCATTTTTAGCCTTTTTAAGTTTTCTCACCAATCGCGTTTTGTTATCCGTTTGAATTTAGAGGTAATAGAAATTTTTGAAATTCCTATTACCTAAATATAGTCAAAAGTCTACATTTTTCTACTTGCTGAAAAAATGTTGACTTTTGAATTATTATAGGCAATAGAGAACTAAAATAGATAGTCTATTTGGAGACTTATCTTTATTGTGTTTTCAGTATTTATAAAATCATCAACAACTTTGCCTGGCATATCAGGATAGTAAATCTCCGGGTTATTATAAAGCCCGAAGTGTTCAATCTCCGTCAATTTATACCTGAATTTTGTCCGTAAGGAAAGATTTGCAATCTTCTGAGAACTAACTAGGTAGTATTTCACTCCCTTTCCAGAAAGAAAGTCAATACCAACATCCTCAAATATCCACTGGCTCATTCCATCGGTCGTCCATAATGCAATACCACCCTCCAGTAAAAAATTGGTAGTAAAGTTATGCTCAAAACTGAAGCCCAAAAATCCACCCTCTAAATCCATATCTTCACCCGCCACGGCCGGGAAGGAGACATTACCTTTGCGCAGTTCCACGCGGAGGGCATCATAATTGGAAAGATAGAAGAAGATTCTTATTGAAGATTCAATGGTATTGGAAGGTATTGATGTTGTTGCCCGTGGTAGATATTTTCTTATTATCTTTTCAGAGTATCTAAAACGAACTGGAAACACCGGCTGGAATTCAATCTCAAAATAACCCCGGGTATTAAAAAGTCCAAAACTTAGGTTTTCAAACAGATCAAGATAGGCACGACTTAAGACTATATTACGGGTGAGCTGGTAGCGGGTCTCAAGGAATATACCCTGCTCAGGCTTTGGCGTCGGGTCGTCATAGATTGTTATATATTCAGGGTTTATTAGGGCATAGGGCTTTTCAAATGGTGTATCCTCAAATCTTCGGTATTCGGAGAATCCACGATTGAATGGATTGTCATAGCCAATATCATAATGGCGATAGAGAAGATTCAGGAAGAAGTAGTCATATTGAACCCGCGCTTTCACCAAATATACAGAACATAGATTATTTAGTGTATCCTTCTGGCGCACAATCTCACCGGCAAAGAATACTGGTTTAAGGGGAAGTAAGAACTCTACCCCATAATACAATCTTCTTGCTGAATATGAAAGCTGGGTAATCTCAGGATAGAACCAGGGGTCATACTTATCAAGGGGAATATCAATCCACCTCGGGTCAGGATTTATTATTCGGTCGGGATAGTTGAGTGACATTCCCTCAAATGCGATATAAGCACCGGGGAAACTCTTTTGGAGTGGGGAAAACCTTATATTCGTTCCGATTACCTGCTCTTCAAGTTGATCTCTTTGCCATCTAAATGAGTAAGAAGACCTCGGCATTATCCGCCAGATTGTATTATCAGGATTTAAAATTGCATCACGGGTTGTGGCGGAATAGAAGAAAGAAGGCTTTATATCTATCCCCGTGCCGGGGGGTGAGAGATAGAAACTACCCGCCGCCCCCCTGAATTGGTAATTATAATTGTCGGTGAGGTCTCCATAGATACCGGGGGAACGGCTGAAGATCCTTGCCCGGTATTCATCGGCGTTGTCCACCATCAATCCTTCACCCCAGATTACCCGATAATTTCCGAGATAGAAACGATAGAGGGGTCCAACCCTGGCAAGCCCAACATAACCCTTGGTTTGAGCCCTTTTTGGCTCATAAAAAATCCCTATCTTGAGTTTTCGATTGTAATCTGTCTTCAAACGGAGAGAGAAAAGAGGCGCGGGGTATGTCTTTTTAAGCGAATCAAGTTCCTGTAATAGATTGGCCTTCAATTTCTCACATTCGCCATCCTGCCAGTTGTAGTATTCTTTTAAATAGGTCGCTGTCTTATCAATATCTCCAATTGCCTGTTCAAGATATGAAATTCTTGTCGCAATATTTTCGTCTTCGCCAACATCAATGCGATTTTCGTTCTCCATTTTGATTCGCACACTGCTGTAGAGTCTCTTATCATACTCATCGCTATACTGGACATACCTCCTTAATGAGGTATAGGCATAACGAGATAGACCACTTATTCCCCTTAAATCCCGTGCTGATTTTATCTCCCGCTGTGATAATGCCAGAAGGACTGCCCTGGCATCAAGCGGGGTCATCCGGTCAATGAGGAGAAGGTCATCAAATCCCATCTTGTTGACATTCATCGGGAGATAGAGGAGGTCTTCCCATTCATCAATTGCCCCCTTTGCTGGCGGCTCTTCACTGGCAAGTTTCCTCTGTTCGTTTATTATTGATGCCCATTCTGGGCGCGGGGGAAAGGGGAGGGCAACCTTTACCAGTGGTTTTATCTCTGCAAAGAGCTCTGAGGTGACCCCGGGGACATCCCTCAGCTCATAGACCGACCTGAATGGACCATAAATTTGACGGTGTTCAAATATTGCCCGCGCCAGCGAAGAATCAACGGGCAGTCTGTAGAATTCTTCAAGGGGGGCGCGATTTATGTCAATCTGAAAGGAGATCAAAAGGGCGCTGACGAACATCATCGCTGGGTTAAAAACTATAACTTAAGGTGAGGGTATGACTCAGGGGCAATTCGGGAATGTATTCCGCTGCATAGTCAACCACAATGAATTTATAAAAGACCCCGGCTCCCAAATTGAAGACCTGCGGTTCGGTTCTTATGCCGGTCCTCAGAACAAAAAAATTAAAGATCTTGCACTCTCCGCCGATATGCATTCTCATCTCATCCTCAGTCATTGAGAAGTCAACCTCACTTGAGATTTCATCAAATGGTCTGTATCCGAGGCCGGCCTGCAAGGAGGGAGGCATTTCCCCTATTTCATCCCTTCCAAATTTTGGTGTATTAAGATTGTGGCAGTATATCCCCAAGGACCACTTCTTAACCAGCAAGCCGGTCATCCCCAGGTCAATTCCATAGGCAATGCCGTAACCGGTTCTCCTGTTATTTATTAGATAAAGGTCCAAACCAACCCCGATTTTAAGATCATTGTTCAATCCAATCCCCAGCCCTGAGGTAACTGTCTGCTCCTTCTCTTCACGGAAGCCAAATTCGCTCACTACCAATCCCAGGCCACCCATTGGGATGGGGCGGGCAAAACCAATATTTACATTATGTAATCCCTCCACCCCTGACCAGGTATACTCATATCCACTTTGAATATAATTTCTGTCTAAAGATGCCAGTGCCGAGGGGTTTATCCTTATTGCCTCAACCCCAAAAACATTTGCCACACAGGCAAATGAGAGCGCCTGGGCATAACCTGATATAACATACCTTTCAAATGCCTGACTGAGTAGGAAGATAAAGCCTAAGAACAATCCTCCTCCTATTTGAATTCTGTGCCAATTACAATCAATCTTCTTATGAATTCGGACCTTCCCTGGGGATTGGTCGCCTTAAGATTCAAAAGATAGATACCAATCTTACAGGGTCTTGAATCTTCATCCTTGCCATTCCAGGTTATCTCATAGGGTCCCCCGGCTCCCTCATAGAGCCTCTTTATCTTCCTTCCCTTCATATCATAGACATCAAGGGTCAGCTGATAGTCAAATGGCGAGTTTATCTTTATATGTGCCTGCTCACCACTCTGGGGTAGAAATGTCTTCGGTCCTAAAATTTCAAGTTTCGGCATCAGACTTGCCGAATCAACGGTTGGGGTTGCAATATCTTCAGGAAATCTTAATAATAGTTGATAGCCGGTGGTATATGGAAATTCCGGGTCATACTGTCCAACAATACCGGTGAAGATCCTTTCCACATCCTTTTCAATACTGGAAGGATTGATACCACTCTTTGTTGTAAACCGCACGGTAATCCCACCCTCTCCATTGAGTATCTGGAAATTATAGCCATCGCCGGTCTTGTAAGGGAGGGTTTTAACTACCCCCTTTAAGTTAATCAGAAGCCCCTCCATCCCTTCGGTGAGCAACCGATTTGACTCAAGGAATTTTGGTCTGATCAGAGAATCCCTCCCCAAAAACCAGCCATAGCCATCGGAAATTTCAGTCAAGCCATTATACTCACTGACCCTGCCGAAGATCTTTAACCTTGCCCCAAGGGAGTCAATATATTTATTGAATATATTATCCCCGGTTGTATTATAGATATTTATCCCCCCGGTGCTATCCTGGATGTAAAAACTTGAATTGCCCGCAGAGAAGAGATAGTTTGGTCCGGTCAATATACCTTCAACAACAACCAGACTGTCAAGATATCTTGATGAGACACCATCGGGCCCCGGGGTCTGACAGGTGGCAATAGTCTTAGCTGGGGGGAAGATAAAGAGATGGGAGAAGTCGGCGGTATCACGGGGAAGTAACTCATAGCCACTATTGGGGGGAGAGGCTGTCGTATACTGACTTTTGATGGCAATAAGGGTAAATGTATCAATCGGCGCAAAGTGCCCGGGGATGTTTGTTGAGGCATTTATATATATCTTAAAGGGAGTATTATCCAGGTCCCATGCTATGTAGTCTCCTGCCGCAAGCAAAAACCCATCCATCCGTAAGACCCTTATTCTGACGAGGGAGCCCTCGTAGTCTTCGGTATTGGCGATACTCCCATCTATATCCTTTGGCTCCGGCAGGGGGCAGTTATGTTTTTTTATCTCGTAGGAGAAGTTGGTAAGTTCATTTTTACCCCGATATTGATCAACCTTACCGGTTGCGATGATGCTATCTCCATATCCAAGTGGTATGGAAAAGCCACCACTCAAATATAGGCAGACACCCCCGGTATTGTCCTGAATGTATGCCTCCTTTGTGGAAAATACCCCGGGCGGTGCAGTGACTACCCCGGTAATTGTAACTATAGAATCCTCCAAATCGGGGATAAAGTTTGAATCCAAATCCTTAAATGCCACCGCAATCGGCCAGAGATATTCTGAACCATTGAAGGCACCCGGAGTAGGAAATGCATTATTTATCCAGGTCTCCGCACCGTTGGGAAGACGGGCAATTGAGAAATCAGGAATAACATCGCTACCACTGTATCCCTTTTTATCAATCAGCCGCTCGTAATTATCATAGAGGCTCACTGTATCTCCGGTCTGATTCAAATCAGGCCAGATACCAGACCAGTTGCCGGCCTGCAATGTATCACCATCACTGCTAATGATATACCCCTCACCACTTGCATAGAGCAAAAGGTAACCGGTGGCTGGTATAGAAAAGTTCTGTGGTATGGTCAGTGTATTCATACCATTAAAATCCCTGATTTTATAGCCCTGCAGGCTTATTGACTGATTCTTTCTGTTAAAGACCTCAATGAACTCTTCATCCAGGTCATTGTAATTTCCGTTATTGTTGTGGTCATAGGTCTTCGGGTCGGGTAAAAATTCGTTTATTACAAGTAATGTCTCTAATGGTGTCTGGGTTGTGCAGGAAGGGACATTGGAAAGAGAAGACCAGTTGGAATCCTCATCAGCAGTCTTCAGGGCAAAGTAATACTGGGTGCCGGGTTGAAGTCCAGTTACTACAAAAGAGTCGGTTGCCCCGGCATTTGACGGGGGTGGTTCACCATAACATTGTGTAGATGAGTAAAAATTTGC
Organism: Caldifarciminota bacterium; assembly: GCA_965649095.1. Taxonomy (GTDB): domain Bacteria; phylum Hydrothermota; class Tepidihabitantia; order SM23-42; family JAOAFX01; genus JBDRWI01. Next base: position 5,590 of record CBFGJQ010000445.1, read on the forward strand.
CTCGGTAATTTGAAACTGGGCATATCTGATATCATAATAACTCGCCCTTCCGGAATTATCATCGTCACCGGGGGCAGTCCAGCACAGTTTGACATCAAAAGAGCCAATCTGGATAATCGTAAGATCGTCTACCGGGGCCGGTGGTATTGTATCGGGAGAAGAGGCAGTGAGGAAATAGAAGGTGTAATCACCCCCCGGGATTCCATCTTTATTGCCATCAAGTCTGTTCCCGAAAAGGTCTCTTATTGTATCATAGACTGTAACATAGACAGTCTCACCATAGGAGAAATTTAAGGCGGGGTTGAGCTGAACATATCTATTTATACTATCATATAAAAGGGAAAAGGAGTGACTCCCCGAGGAATCACCCATGACACTGAATGCCGGGGGAATGATATATAATGTATCAAGGGGTTCACTGAAATAGATTGTAATATTTGAACCAATTCCGATACCGGTGTCGGCACTATCAGGATAGGTGCTTACAATTATGGGCGGTGTAGTATCAACAAGATAAGAGATAATCTTCACTGAATCAAGCCAGAAGTTGCAATTTTGATAATATAATGAATCATTTGGTCGGTCTTCGTATCTGAATCTTATGCGGGCATTCTGGTAAGAGTCATAATTTAAAAGGGAAATCGCTGGCTTTGTCCAGGTATTTGTCTGGTTAGATTGATGAATTTTAAAGAGGGAATCCCAGGTAGTTCCATTGTTAGAGATCTCTATATAGAGGGTGTCAGCGGGTCCTAAGTTATTTGTCGCCTGGGAGAAGCGGAACCAGAAGGAGAGGGTCTCGGGACCGGGGAAGGAATAGAGATTAAGGGGAGGAGTCATGAGGGTTGATGTTCCTTGCCTCAGCCAGTTTGATGCATCATAGACCCTTACCCGGGCATGGAATGAGTCCGGATTTGCGGATGAATATGTATATCTAAACCAGTCTATTGTCGTATCGGTAAATGTTGTATCCCAGTCCGAAGGAGGAAATTGAGAACCGGTGAAACTTTCCACAAGAACCGGGGTCTGGGAGAGGAGCACCATCACGAGCGACAAAATTGGCATAAAGGATTATATGCCAATTTTTAAAAAAGTCAACGCTTTCTGGAATATCTGCGGAGATACCTCCTTGAATATCTTGCTAAATTCAGTAAAATAGTCTATGCCTAAAGAGAGGCAGGCGTATCTCTATCTCTTTTTAGTCATCGTCTTTTGGGCAACTGTGGCATCCGCATTTGAACTTCCTCCAGCTCCTCTTCTGGTCGGCGTTGACCGCCTTTATAGCCTTTTTTGTAATAATCATATTCCAAAGAAAACTATCCCTGGTTAGAGAATCCTTTAAGAAATACTGGATGATTTCGCTATTCTGTGGTTTTTTAAATCCGTTTTTATATTATACCGTCCTATTCAAGGCATATTCACTTCTGCCGGCGCAGGAGGCACAACCGTTGAATCAGACCTGGGCAATTGTTCTGGCGATATTCTCGGCATTGTTTTTAAGACAAAAAATTAAGGGCAAAAGTATCATTGCCCTTTTTATCAGTTTCACCGGAGTTTTGATTATTACTACCCATTGTGATTTTAAAAAGTTAAGTCTCTCCAATCCTCCGGGTGTAATCCTTGCCCTGGGCAGTGCCTTTATTTGGGCATTATCCTGGATATATAACCTCAAGGACGACCGCGATGAAATTGTCAAACTCCTCTCCAATTTTGTCTTCGGGCTTCTTTTTATTATCCCCTTGATTATAATCAGTGGCAACTTCAAACTGCCGACATTTTCAGGAATTTTCGGTAGCATCTATGTTGGAATATTTGAAATGGGTATTACATTTTTCTTCTGGCTTAAGGCATTAAGACTTTCTCCTTCTATTGTCCGGATAACAAATCTAATCTATTTTATCCCATTCTTATCCCTTCTGGTAATCAATATAACTGTCGGCGAAAAGATTTCCCCCTGGACAATTCTTGGCTTGGCCCTTATTGTTGCGGGGAATTACATTCAGCAGAGATAATATTAAAAAAGACCAAAAATTATCACAAACCTTCCCATTAACACCTTGAAGTCCGAGATAAACCGGTCAATCAACGAGCCCTTCAAACTCTCTTCAAATTCAAACTGACCTTTGCCATTGGTAATTATTGTCCATACCTTCCCCTTTCCCGGTTGTTTATCAAGAAATTTCAGCCCTTTTCCTTTATATTCAATCGTAATCTCTCCACCGATTTCAATCTCAAGTCCACCCAATTTTATTATTTTATAATGAAATTTCTTTGGATATTCAATAAAATCTCTCTTACAGGAATAAATTTTTTGGGGGGCAATAAGATAGTCTACCTCTTCAATCCCGCTTAAAAAGAGGAAAGGGGAACTCTTTTCGGGAGTGATAAACATTGTCCTTTTATCAGGCATTACAATATAAATTCCTTCTTCAAATATTTTGAAAGTAGCACAATGGGCTAAAGAGCTGAACGAGAAGATAATTGATAGGATGGTTATAACATAAAGTATTGCTACCCGGAGGCGCTTCCAGAAGAGAAGGTAAAAGAGGGTCAAAAGGGGCGGGGGGATTGAGAGCTTAAGAGAGGCAAAGGGCAGAGAGGCAAAGAAGTTTGATATGTAAATCAGCAATTCAATCAGGATTGAAATTATTGGGAAAAAGACCTTTAGGAAAAATGATAGCGGGGAGATAATAATGGTGATGAATAAGAGATAGATTATCACCGAAGAGAGGGGAACAATCAAGATATTAGAGAAGACGGCAAGTGTCTGGACATGCCGGAAGTGGTATATAAGAAATGGGGATACGAAGAGTTGGGCGGAAAAGGAGATTGCCATCAAGGTTAACAGTCCCCTCAGGAATCTCTGTTTTATCTTCGGCAGGAAACCACTCAAGCGGGGATATAAAAAGAGAATGCCATAGACTGATGCAAATGAAAACTGGGCACCGGGGTCAAAGAGTAATTTGGGGTCATAAAGCAGAAAGGAAAGGCCGGTGATATTGAGAATATGGGTCAGATTGACATTCCGCTCAAAGGTCAATGCCAGGGCAAAGAAGAATGCCATAGCCACAGCCCTTAAAACACTGGGGCGAAAACCGGTAATCCCCGCATAAAGGAGTAAAAAGATTATTATCAAAAAGGGCTTGGCAATCCGGGGCAGGGGTAGAAAGGTAAAAAGCAATCCCAAAAAGGTTATAACAAACCCAATATGGAGACCTGAGACCGCAAGGATGTGCAATACCCCGGCCCGGGCAAAGACATCCTCCAGTTCCTTGCCGACCCGGCTTGAACCACCTAACAGGAGGCTGGAAGCGATTCGGTAATGGACAGGAGGAAGCTTTCTCTTTAAAAGGTCATCAATATATTTACTAACTGTGTAAAATATTCGGTTCGGATAATCCCCGGATAAATTATCAACGATCGCCCCTGTTAGGATATTGGGTCTATCCGGTCTATCAGCAGGGAGAACCCGTCCCCTGATAATAAGCGTCCTTCCCAAAAGCACATCTTTGGAAAATGTATAGTATTCAACTGGCATTTTAAAGTCAAATGTCTCTTTATTGATAATTACCTTTTTCAGGTGGATTGACAGCTTCATTCCCGGCTGAAGATGTTCCTCGGCAGTCACCACCCCCTGATAATAGAATTCCCTCACCGGCGGGATATTCTCCACTGCCCCCTTAAGGGATGTATTGATTGCAGAAAGGAAGAGAAGTGCAAGAAATAGGAATTCTCTTTTAAAGAAGCCAAAGGTTAGTGAAAGTGAAAAGAGAATCAAGTTCTGAATCAGACCGATATTAAAAATAGACTGGAGAATAATGCCAGCGATTACCGAAAGGAGGACCTTTATACAAAGGCTACTTATCTCTCTCCTTTGATTTACTTCGGCTTAAATAGTCGCTATGTTTTCCGGATAGATTATCTTACTCAATACTCCCTTTGCCTTATTTAGTTCAATCCTTGCCATTCCCGGATTTGAACCGGTTGGTTTAAGGCAGGCATATATAAAATAGTCACTTCCAATTGGCTGAATTATGAAAAATGCCGATTGTGTCAACCAGATCAATTCATTCTCCCTGCCCAGATTTAATGTCTCTTTTATCTCTTTTGTGGTAAGGGTTAGTGAAGATATCTCCGCATCAAAGAGATTGACATCAAAGTCCGCCTCAATAATAGCCTGTGCCACCGGGATACCATCATAGCCCACAATACTCACATACCGGCAACCCGGAATCTTTTCCCCAATTTTTCTCACCTCTTCCTGCAGGTCTTCTGCCATAGAACCTCCTATGCCCTTTCCAAATACTCACCCGTTTCGGTATCAATCTTTATTAAATCACCAGCCTCAATAAAGGGGGGGACGCGACATTTATAGCCCGTTTCCAGAACCGCAGGTTTTGACTGTACCTGGGCTGTGGCATCCTTTATATAGGCCTGGGTCTCTATTACCTTTAATACCACCGTCTTGGGCAGTATGATACCGAATGGCTTATCCTCAAAGTATTGAACCTTTACCCTTACATTCGGTGTCAATAACTTTGCCCGCTCACCAATGACCTCTTCATCCAGGGGAATCTGTTCGTAATTGCTCAGATTCATAAAGTAGTATTTGCCATCGCTGAAATAGATATACTCCATCTCTATCTCTTCAACCTCAGCCTCTTCCACGCGATCGGTAGAGCGAAATCTAATCTCCTTTGAAAGACCGGTTGTTAGATTGCGAACCTTCATTACCACCATCCCCCGCCAGTTACCAGGGGTAATATGGGTAACCTCTAAAACGGAGTAGGGTTCATTGTCAATTTTTATAACATCTCCCCTCTTTACCTGTGTAAGTTGAATCATTTCACCTCCCAGCGATAGATACTTGAGTCTTTGGCATCATCAACGATGATACCGAGTTCATTTAATCTCTTTCTAATCCCGTCAGCTAGTTCGTAGTCCCTCTTTCTTCTCAATTGATTTCTCATCTCCAATATTATTTCCATCAATTTTGTTGATACATCATCCCCCCTCCCTTCTTCCTTAAATCCCAGGATTGAAAGATATCTCTTTATGCTGGAGAAGATCTCTACTGAGTCACTCTGATAGCCCTTGTTGACCAGTTCAAATATGATTGCCAGTGCCTTCGGTGTATTAAGGTCGTCATTCATTGCGCCCTTGAAATCCTCCCACATAAGTGGTTCAATCTCTTTTCCTGACTCACGATGTCCATCCAGATAGGTCCTTATTCTCATATAGGCGAACCTTGCCTCTTCCAGCCGCTCCCTTGAAAAGTCTATGGGTGTGCGGTAATGGGTCTTCATTAAAAAGAGGCGGACTACATTAGCGGAGAAGTCCTTGAGGATATCCTCAATTAAAAAATAATGTCCGGTAGACTTGGCCATCTTCTCCCCGGTCAACTTGACCATCCCGTGATGGAGCCAATAATGGACAAACTCCTTCCCGCTTGCCCCCTCAGACTGGGCAATCTCATTTTCATGATGGGGAAAGATAAGGTCATCGCCACCGGTATGGATATCAAATGACTCGCCGAGATAATGCATTGACATTGCGGAGCATTCAATATGCCAGCCCGGCCTTCCCCTCCCCCAGGGGCTGAGCCAGAAGGGTTCACCCTTCTTTGCCGATTTCCAGAGGGCAAAGTCAAGGGGGTCTTCCTTCAACTCACCCGGTTCAATCCTCGCCCCGGCCTTCAATTCATCAATACTCTTTTTAGACAACTTACCATAGTTGGGGAATTTGCGCACCCGATAATAGACATCGCCATTCCTCTGATATGCAAACCCCTTTTCAATCAGTTTCTCAATCAATTGGATTATCTCGGCGATATGCTGGGATGCCCGAGGATAGTAGTCGGGCGCTAAGATATTCAGGTTGCGACAGACATCAAGGTAGCTATTGATATTCTTCTGGGCAATAATCCGCCAATCAGTAGCCAATTCCTCCTGTTTTTTTATAATCTTATCATCCACATCCGTGAAATTTTCAATACTCTTCACTTTATAACCGAGGGATTTTAACCACCTTAATAGGATATCCCGGGTCATTGCCGCACGGATGTGCCCAAGATGGGGTGGTCCCTGCACTGTGACACCACAGGTATACACTCCCACCACATCTCCTATTGGTTTAAACTCCTCCAATCTCCGGGTGAGGGTATTATAGAGTTTGAGCCCCATAATCACCGATTGCTATTTTTTAAATAGGCAGTTGCCGAGGCAATCCTTACCAGGGGATTGGGGGCGGAGAAGAGCCCCTCAAATATCTTTAAATCTTCCTTTTTGTGATAAAGTTTTAGACCCTCAATTGCCGCAATTGAAACATTGATATACTCATCAGTGGTTGCCTTCTTCAGTAGTTCATAAAATTCTAAAAGGGGGAACTTCTTCATCACCTCAACCCCCTTTATCCGGACGAATGGGTCTGGTGACTGGATTGCCGTCTTCAATATCTCAATCCCCTCGGTCTTCTTTAATATCAGAAGTGCTTCGGCGGCGGAAATCCTTAAGTCCCAGGGGGTATCGGTGAGTAGTTCCTTAATATAAGGGATTGAAGAGGTGTCATTTATCTCAGCAAGGGCAAGGACTGCCTCACTCCACACCTCCACATTTGGATTTTTCGGGTCCATCTCTCTCTTGATAAAGTTTGGCGCCTCTTTCTCACCTATGATTCCCAAGGACCTTGCGGCACTAATGCGCACAAGCGGGTCATTATCCTTTAGTCCGGTAATGATTGCCTTTTTATCCTTGAAATTGGCAAGCCCCTGATATGAATAACGCCGAATCTTGGCAATTTTGTCCTCTGTGCCATTTATAAGAATCCGATAGCAGGCGGTATCTCTCATTGTAGCGACGAGATGATATGCCTCAGTGCGAACCAGTGGGTCATCACTGCCACACAGCCTTTTTAATATCGGGGAGAGGGCCTTCTCTTTTAATTCATAAAGGGCGCCAAGTGCCGAGACCACCGCATCCTTATTATCTGATTGAAGGGTCTGATACAGAGTGGTATAACCTTTCTCATCACCAATTTCAGCCAGCCCCCTGGCGGCAGCTATCTTGACTGCTGAAGATTTATCATCCAGTCCCTTTTTTAAGATCTCCATTGCCCTTTCCTTTGGTGGCATACCACAGAACGAAAGGAAGATCATCAGAAACGGAAGAATTAAGAAATAACTTTTCCACTTTTTATAGTCCATATCCTATTATACCCATTTTCGGCGCAATGTCAATTCTTGACCGTTAATATAATTTATATATAATTGTTTAATGGCGGAAAGCAAATGGATTGAAAGTTTTACCGAAATCGTAGAATCACTCCTGGCGTATAAAGATATTAAGAGTATCTTCAGGAGTATTACCAAATCCGCCTGCCGTCTCTTTAATGCCTCCGCATCCTCTATAATGCTCTTTGATGAGAAACGCGAAATCTTGAGGATTGTTGAATCCCATAATCTCTCTAAGGAGTATTTAAAGGTCGTAAAGGTGCGTAAAGATGAAGAGGTCGCCGGCCGGGTATGTCAGGAAAAGAGAATAAGATTTGTGCCGGACATTGTAGATGTCTTTGTAAAGAAACAGGATACCTTCTCCCTTGAGTGGATAAAAAAGGAAGGTCTGCAGTCATTTGTCTGTGCGCCCTTGATTGCCAAGGACGAGGCAATCGGCTGTCTCAATCTTTATTATCGTAGTAAGAGAGAGAGTTTTGATGAATTTTCTACCCTTGACTTCTTTGCTAAACTTGCGGCAATTTCAATAGAACAGAAAAGAATGGTTGCGGAGGTTGAAAATAAGTCTCGTGTCGTAACCGGTCTTGAGCAGATTGGACTTGTCTTTGCCTCAACATTTGAGATTGAAAAAATTGCCGAGGTATTACTATCAACGGCGATTTCAATAACCAACACCGATACATCAAGTCTGCTCCTTGTTGATGAGAAGCATCCGGCTATCCTTGCTGCATTTGAGTTTTCAAGAAGGTATCAAAAATTGAAAAGATACCGAAGTTCAGCTCGGCTTGTCAATGGAATTTCCGGGGCAGTAATTAAAGATAGAAGACCAATTATAATTTCGGACCTGAAGAGTTATAAAAATGCAAATCCAGTTTCATTAAGAAAGGGACGGGCATCGGTCCTGGCGATGCCCCTTATTGCCCGGGGAAGGCTCTTGGGTATATTATATGTTGATTCATTCAAAATAAGGGAATTTTCTCAACTTGACATTGAATACCTTCAACTCTTGTGTAATCAGGCAGCAATCTCCCTTGATAATACTATGCTCTATAAGCGCCTTGCCCGGGAGGCGCAGGAGATGGCAATCCTGTATGAAGTGGGTAAGGCATTTATCTCAACCCTTGACTTTGATGAACTCCTCAACAATATCCTTAAGCGCCTCATTGATACATTTGGGTATCTCAATCTTGCCATATTCCTGGTTGATGAGGCAAAGAAAGAGTTGAAGCTCCGGTCATATATCAACTATCCTGAATCGGTAAAAAATATAAAGATTGGCATTGGCGTAAATGGCATTACCGGCCATGTGGCGGCGACAAAAGAGATGTATTATGCCCCGGATGTCTCAAAGGACCCATACTACATCCCCGGCGTCAGGGAGGCAAAGAGTGAAGTCTGTTTCCCCTTAATGATTGGTGAAGAATTGATTGGTGTTCTGGATGTAGAAAGCCCGGAGATTAACGGATTCACCCCCGATGATATAAGGCTTCTTGATACCCTCAGTGCCCAGATTGCCATCGCCCTTGACAATGCCCGACTCTATGAAGAGGCAAAGCGACTATCACTCACCGATCCTTTGACCACTTTAGGAAATCGGCGCAGTCTTGATATGTTCATTGAAGCTGAGATAAAAAGGGCGGAGCGGTATCGTCGCCCCTTCGCCCTTTTAATGATTGATTTTGATAACTTCAAGGCCTATAATGATAAGTTTGGACATACATCCGGTGATTATGTATTACAAAAATTCAGCCAGATATTGAAGAGGACAATTCGTGATGTTGATTTCTTAGGTCGCTATGGAGGGGATGAATTTGTGGTGATTTTACCTGAGACCGATGCCAATTTTGCCCTCCTTGTGGCCGAACGGATGAGGAAGAAGATTGAGATGGAAGATCTTGACCCAAAGGTTACGCTGAGCATCGGTATTGCAATGTTTCCCAAGGACAGCCGGGATAAACAGGGCCTCATCAATCTTGCTGACCGTGCCTGTTATGAGGCGAAACAGATGGGAGGAAATAGAGTAAATTTCGCCTTGCCTTAAAAATCTTTAAGAGGAGGTAATATGTTGGGCATTTTAATCTTTTATCACTTTACTACATCGGTAAAGGTTGAACTTCGGTATGCGGAGAAGGACCTCAAATTTGAAATTGCTGACGGATTCACCAAGGTAAGGATTGAAAGACTGGAGATAACCGCGATACCAGGGGAACCGGAGTTGCCAGTTCAGACATTAAAGATCGCAATACCTTATGGGGCAAGAATAAAGGATTTAAAGATAAAAGATATTTCATCAACCACATTTCCTGAGAAGTATGAATTATCCTGGGCACAGCCTCCGGCGATTCTTTCCATGAGGAGATTGCCAAAGAGGATTGGGCGGAAGGAAGAAATTTACAATCAGGATAAATTATATCCACCCGGCATCATTGAATTCAAAGGAACTGGCGTCTTTGATAACCAGCAGATTTGTGAGATAGCTGTCTTTCCTTTGCAATACCGGCCGGCCCTTAAAGAATTGATATTTCATAATAAAATTCAATTATGTGTGGAATATGAAGGCGGAATAAATCTGCCCGCCAAAAAGGAAGTAACCAAAAAATTGGTCATCAATCCGGAAGATATTATGACAGCAGAAAAGGCACGGGGAAGGGATTATTTTCAATATTTGATTATTACAAATCCGCCAATGGATACTATCTTCCAGAGACTTGCGGATTGGAAGACTAAAAAAGGAATTCCAGCCCGGGTACGAACAACGAACTGGCTCTATTCCCACTACCCGGGCGAGGATAACGCCGCAAAGATACGAAACTACCTAAAGACCCTGCCGGATTCAAACGTTGAATATGTGCTCCTGGGCGGAGATATTGACTTCATCCCCTGCCGTTTCGCCTATGCAATGGATTGTAGTGCCGGCTACTGGCCGGGTCGTGAAGATACAATGCCCTGCGATCTGTATTATGCAGACCTGCAGGGTGACTGGGACCTTGATGATGATGGCAGTTATGGGGAGATAGAAGATAGCATTGATTTATATCCTGATCTATTCGTCGGAAGGGCGCCGGTAAATACAATCGCCGAGGCACAGAAATTTGTTGAGAAGGTCTTAATATATGAGAAGAATCCAGAATTGGACTACCTGAATAATGCCCTATTTGCTGCCGAAATTCTGTGGTCTGACCCTTATACCGACCAGGGGGTTCATAAGAACAAAATTGAAGGTGAATCCTTCTCCAGCGATTTCCAATTGACAAAACTCTACCAGAGTCTGGGAAATGAGACCAGGGAGGCGGTGATGCAGGCAATCAGAGATGGACAGGGTCTTATAAACCATGATGGCCATGGCTGGATCGATCTGATTTCGGTTGGTGGCTGGCCCCATAGAATATATGCTACCGATTTTGATACGATGACAAATTCACCAAGATATGGAATCCTTTACTCAATCGGCTGCTGGACCGGTGCCTTTGACTTTTCCTCAATAAGTGAGGCATTTGTGAATAGTCCCCAGGGGGGTGGTGTGGCATATATTGGCAACTCAAGTTATGGCTGGGGCTCACCCGGGAATCCAGGCTTTGGCTATTCAGACCGATTTGATAGTAGATTCTTTTATTCTCTCTTGAAAGAAGATAACTTCCATCTCGGCGTAGCATTAAGCCTTGCCAAGGCGCATTTTATACCATATTCAAGGGAGAAGAATGTCTATAGGTGGCATCAGTACCAGCTAAATCTCTTAGGTGACCCCGAACTACCGGTCTGGACAGAGATTCCTGAGACACTTTCGGTTGCCCATCCCCAGTCAATACCCCTGGGCAATGCCCAGATTTTAATCACGGTAAAGGACAGGCAGACACAATCTCCGATAAAGGATGCCCTGGTCTGCCTGATGAAACAGAATGAATCCTATGCCTCAGGATATACCGACGCCAGTGGTTCAATATTCCTTGCTGTGAATCCCCAGACTACGGGCAACTTTGACCTGACGGTTAGTGGACATAACTACCTCCCATTTGAGACGACCATTCCCGTTGTAAGTGGTAGTTATGTAAACTTCAACCGCTGGCTCATCAATGACATCTTCGGTAATAATGACCAGATTCCGAATCCCGGGGAGAGTATTCTCCTAACAACCATAATAAAAAATTGTGGTAATGTAAATGCAAATAATATTCAGTTAGTTTTATACTCTTCCGACCCAAATGTATCAATACCTGACAGTATCGCAACTGTTCCCGCATTAGCCCCGGGTGATTCCGCATTGATTGAGAATGCCTTTGCAATAATAATTGATACAGTTCCTGACCACTACTGCCTTCCATTTGACCTCAAAATAACTGACAATAATCAGACTATCCACTTTTTCCCAAATCTCCTCGCAGGCACACCCGTCTTAAAGATTCACCTGGTAGAAGTTGCCAATCCACCGGCTCTCCCGGGGGCGGTTGAATCTTTATATATTGCGATAAAAAATTTGGGCCTTGGTATTGGGCATTCGGTCCGGGGACATCTTTCTTCACTTGACCCTTATCTCTTTATTCTTATTGACAGCCTTCGCTATGGGGAGATTTCTCCTGAGTCAATAAGTATCCCAACCGAGCCCTTTGTTGTTTATGTGAGCCCATTCTCTCCCGGTGCCCATCTGGCAGAACTACTTTTACAGCTCAAGACTGAAGATTATAATTTCCTGGATACCTTCAAACTGCTTATCGGCAAGACCGGCTTCCACGATGATATGGAGGCAGGTGATAGTTTATGGACCTCAGGTGGCACAAATAACCTCTGGCATATCTCCCCAAGACGTTCCTTCTCCCCGACCCATTCCTGGTACTGTGGTAATGAGACAAGTGGGCAATATGTCAACAATATGAACTGTTATATCCAATCGGTCCCATTTATGGTTGGGGAAAATTCGCGGTTGAGATTCTACAGGTGGTTTTCGGTTCCCCTCTATGGTGCTGATGGAATCTATGTCATTGTCCTGCATAATGGTAATGCGGATACCATTGATTTTATTGGCACCGGTGGCGCATTAAAGGGGAGGGGAATTCAGAGTGACTGGTTTGAAGAGAGTTATTCTCTTAATCAATATCCGGTCGGTGATACAATCCAGTTGCGAATTGCCTTTATCAGCGATAATGATGGTGCAATTGGTGAAGGATTCTATATTGATAATGTCAATGTTGAATATGTCACATCCATAGAAGATATGGCAAATCAAAAGAGAGAATTATTACCCCATTTGGCGATATTCCCCAATCCATTCCGGAATCACCTTGTGATTCAGTATGCACTGAGCACTATGGACTATGCACCCCCAAATCACAAAGTGCCTAGTACCTACTCCATAGTGCCTACTATTCGTATTTACGATGTAGCAGGTCGGCTGGTTAAAGATTTATCACGGTTAACGGTAAACGGTAAACGTTCAACGATCATCTGGGATGGTTCTGACGATTTGGGTCGCCGCTTGCCGGCTGGTGTCTATTTTGTGCGCCTGGAGGCAGGGGAGTTCTCAGAGATAGAGGGGGCGGTATTCCTTAGATAGCAACGGCGAAGGACATCGGTGTAGCAGCCAGAAACCCAATAATACAAAATTTTACCGCCAGATGCGGGGTTTGAAGCCCTTTTTGTTTGCTATCACCATTGTTTCACCTGAAGGCACAAGGACATAGAGCCCTTCATTTTCCGCAAATTCCTTAACTTGCCTGGGCACACGCACACCGGCAACCACCCCAATGAGGCGACGACCCTTATACTCATTAAAGAACTCAAAAAACTCTTTTAAATGCTTTAAATGGTCTTTTACATCTTTTGTCTTTAATGAACTTACTACCTCAACCGCAATGATAAGATTATCTCTACCGTTTTGGCGGGCTGTGCACAAAATATCAATTTCTATCTCCCGACCATCCAGCCGCTTTAATGGTCGTGAAAAGAGACCACTAATCTCAATGCCAAACTGCGCAAATTGTAGTGCGATTGAAGGTTCAACAAGCCCCTCCACAAACTTACCCCAACCATCGGTAAGCTCACCAACCTGTCTGTTTGTCTTATTTACCAATCGCTCGGTCTCT
>CBFGJQ010000446.1:0-7699 GCA_965649095.1 Caldifarciminota bacterium
AGAGCAACAATGCCAGCACTGACCAATAGAAAGCAGAGTCTTTTACTGATTGCAAAGAAAGGGCAATATCAGCAAGATTTAATGTTGAAGTCCTGGCATAGATCAATGCAATCGCTAATAAAAGTGTCATACCGGCAATCTCGCCCATTACCATATATTTAAACGCTGCCTCAAGTTCCTCTGCCTCTATACCGAAACTCACAAGGGCATAAGAGGCAATTGCCGAAATCTCTATCCAGACAAACATATTGAATAAATCACCTGTTACGGAAATACCCATCAATCCGGTAGTAATCAGCATATATAATGTCCAGAATTTCCATTGACCCGTGTAATGGCTCAAATAACGGATGGCAAAGAGTGCCCCGGAAAATACGATAATTGAAATAACCAGTGTCATTAATGCAGATAAGGCATCAAAACTGAATACAATTCCAATCGGTGGCGGCCAGTTGCCGAATCTATAGACGAGCATCGGATATTCCTGAATCACCGCAATGCCATATAAAGAGAGAACGAAGAGAATAAAAGTTGTAATATTACCGATAATCGGTGCAAATGGTTTCCATAGTTTTGAAAGCAAAGGTATTAAAAATGCAGAAAAGAGAGGTAGGGCAATGAAAAGGGGAAGGAAAATCATAAAGACCTCCGGAAAAGGGCAAAAAAGGGAGAAAAAGGGAAAAAAGGGGGAAAAAGGGGGACTGAATTAAATTTCATTCTATTCTCCTTGAATGATACATTTTTGTGCTAATTTCTTTTTCATGAGTGATTGTATTAATCTCATTAATAGATAGTCAGTGCGATTGATTAAAGAATCAAGTCTTTTATATTGGCTAATGTTTATAAGATTATCTTCTAAACAATCATCAACATCACCTGAAAGCTCACCCAGTGAACCCTGAGCAATTGAAAGATGATGAATATAATCACCTATTGTATTTCTTTTATATCCTTCCTGAATATTTTGTTTTATTGACCTTGCACTATCCCGCATCTGGGATACACGCCTCATTTCTTTATTGGGGAATTTATCAGTAATCTCATAAACCAGTTTCCTCAATTCAGATGCATTCTTCCACACAATTAAATTCATATACCCCTTTCCCATTAACCCTTTCCCTTCTTTACCCATGGAATTCTTTTCCGCTATCCCTTTTTTACCCTTGTTTACCCCTGTTTTCCCTTCTTTACCCATTTTTATTAGCCCTTTAATTTTCTTATCTCACTCACATCCAGTGTCTTAAACTTTTCGTATATTCGCACGATAAATGAAAGGAGTAAAGCAGTCGTTCCCAGACCAATCACGATTGCGGTAAGAACGAGTGCCTGCGGAATCGGGTCAACAAAGTTGTGAGGCATATCAATTCTCGTGATGATTGGTGCAATCGCACCTTTTTTGAAACCGATGAGTGCAAATAAAAGGTTGACCGCATATTCCATTATTGCAAAACCGATCGCAATCTTTATTAAATTTCTTTTTGCTACAACAGCATAAAGACCAATCAAGAATAGAACTATGCAAGTGGCAAAGACGATCATATGCCTCCTTATCAGTCCTCCATCAAATACTTCACTGCGGCAAGGGCAAGGAATATGGATAATAGACCTACAGAAACCTTTATACCGATAGCAATATTGCAGATCGGAATCAAACCCGCACTAAAAAGGTGCAGGGGCTTACCAAGACCAAAGATTGGTTCATTTAAGAAGAATGCGCCTGCGACCAATAATCCGGTAAATGCCGCACCCCAGAAGAGTAATGCACCTATGCTTTCAAAAACCGAACCTATTATGGATAATTTCTTTTCCTTCTGGGCTTCACTTCCAAATGAAATAACCCTCAGAATTAAGGCACCTGAAATTATCACACCACCAGCAAATCCACCACCAGGGGTTAGATGTCCATGTAAAATTATATAAATCCCATACATAAAGATAAAACCACTTACGAGGTTGGTAATTCTACGAACAATTAGGCTCATAAAATCTCCAATAAATAAAAGGCAATAAAGGGCAATTAAGGACAATACAAGGCAATTCAGGGCGAAGTAAGGGCAATCTGAAGCAATCAAAGGCTATGGAGGGCAATAGAGTAGAGCTATAAAAGACTATTAAAACGTACCTACTCATTTTGTATCATTTCTCACAATCTGTTTCTCTTTTAAGGAATAAATAAGGCGATTTAGAAGATACATTGTTTTTGAAGCATGCTCGTCAAAATCATCATATTCGCCCTGTGCTATATAACCCTTTCGTAAAACCCTTCTGATTCTCTCTTGTAATTCACCCAATGACCTGCGACTATATGTTAAAAATTTTATATATTCTTGGAGAAATCCGCGGTAATACCCTTCTACAAAATTTGCGCCAATTGAATCTGAGGCATTGTCAATTTGAGTGCGCAATTTATACTCATTACGAGGGATTTTCTTAAGAATCCTTTGAACGATTGTATCAAGCAGATCTATATTCTGCCATACAACCATACCCTTATGTCCCTTCTTTCTTCTTATTTCCTCTTTGCCTTTCTGCCCATTTATGCCTTCAGTTGCCATAAATTGCCTTTCTACGCCTTTCTTCCAAATTTCCTCATCACCGCCAAAACTCCAATCACCGATGTAAATAACACCGTCGCCTCACCAAGGGTATCAAGCCCGCGAAAGTCAAGGATTATATCGGCAACAATGTTTGCCCCACCTACTTTAGGCAAACCCAATTTAATATATTCACCTGCCACCTTCATTATCGGTGAGCCAAAAGGTGGGAGTGTGCTTAATATCCGTTCCATTACAATGACAAAAAGCACCACAAAAAATCCATAGAAAACCATTCCTAATATCTGAGCGGGTATGAGTTTTTTGTTTACAGTCTCATCAGTGTCAGTTGTTCTGAAGATTACTGCCACAAATATTATAAGGGTCAAAATCTCCACTACAATCTGGACAATCGCGAGATCCGGTGCCTGAAGCAGGATAAAAAGGATTGCTACCGAAAAACCAACCGCCCCAACCGCAATAGCCGCCGCGAGAAGGCTCTTTATTTCAGTCGCAATTATTGCGGCGATTACCATAAAGACTAAAAATAGATATATCTCAATCATAGAAACTCCCAGAAAGGATAATAAGGGGTGATAACGGGGGATAAAGGGATATCAGGGGTAAAGAATAAATTTTTCTTTTCCCCTGGCATTTTCCGATATTCTCTAATAAGTCCCCTTTAAACCTTTTCATAGCATCAATAATATAAACAGGATTATTACCCCTAAAAATATCAAACCTAAATATTCCTGCAGTTCGCCAGTATGAATTTTGGAAAGAAGATTTCCGAGTGCAATTATGACTCTTGACAGAGACTGATATATAACAACAAAAGACTGATTGATGACTTCCTTAAAAAGAACAGCAAAACCACCAAGTGCGCCCCGCAGATAATTATAAAAATCAAACGCCCCTTCTTCTCCAAATTTATATGTCTTTTCTAACATATCTATTTGATGGACAGGGGAATAAAAGTTCGGACCGGTAATCCTTACCTCTTCAACATCAAGAACTTCACCACCCACAAAAACCTTGTCCATTCTTGGTTTGAGCGCCCTTCCAAAGATGAATATAATAAGGCCGATAGCAATCCCCAAGATCATCAAAACTGTTGTCAAACCCGCTGACCAGAAACCAATGGATTCAATTTTAAGAAATGGCAGAGAAGGATAAATCAGTCGGGCAAGGGGGATTTGTTCGGCAAAAATTCCAAATATGATACAAAGCAGGGCAAGGATTAATGTCGGGGTTATCATTCCAAATCTTACTTCTCTAACCTTATCAAGTTCTTTTGGTCTCTCACCAAGAAATAGAGAATGTATCATCTTCAAAAAAGACGCCAAGGTTAGAACACTACCAAACATCGCCGCCACTAAAAATATTATCCATAAATTCGTCTCTTTATTCAATTCAATTACTCCCTGATATACCATCCATTTTGAATAGAAACCATTGAAGGGAGGAACACCAGAGATGGAGAATGCGGCAATTATAAAACAGAACATTGTCAAGGGCATCTTTACACCAAGACCACCGAGATTATCAAGTTCAGTTGTGCGGGTGCGATATTCAACCGAGCCCACCGATAAAAATAGGCAGGCATCGTATAGAATATGGTTGAGCATATGGAAAAGACCACCCGCAATACCAATCGCTATCCCTGTTCCTATGCCCAATAACATATAGCCAACCTGGGCTACCGCCTGGAATGCAAGTAATCGCACAGCATCTTTCTGGAGGAGCGCCATTACCACTCCCACCACGATTGTAATCACACCAATAACCATAACCAGGGTCTTTAACGGAAATGCCTGTGTTATGTCAAAGAGAAAATAAGAAATGCGCAAAAGGAAATAAATCCCTAAGAGTTTATCAAGGCTCGCCGGGATAAATGCCATTGTAGAGGCAGGAACAACCTTTGCCGCCTCAGGAATCCAGGTGTGCAGGGGCATTGCACCAGATTTGGCAAGGGCACCGACAAGGAGCAAAATGTAGGCAGAAATCAACACACCACTATTCAACGGCAAGAGGGATTCGGCAGGGAAGTCTGCATTTCCGATAATGGTATAAACGATTATTATCCCGAGCATCAAGACAAAATCTGAAACGCCAACGATCGTCAATGCCTTTCTTGCCGCAAGAACACTCTCTTTTTTACCTACGAGTAAAATTCCATATAGCGCGAAGACAAGCATATTCCAGAATATAAGCATCAGTATGAGATTACCACTCAAAACAACCCCGTTCGCACCAGAAAGTGTCAGACCAAGATACAATTGATAGACACCTTCCCCCGGCATTCTTCTCATTGGAGAGATTGAATAAAGTAGAATCAAAAAGGCAAAGATGGAATTAAAGAGAAGTATGAATCTTGTGAGATTATCAACATATATCCTGAAGTTAATACCCGCCACCTCTGCGATGCTATATGAAAATGTCTGGTTTTGAAAGGTCAAAAAGATTTTTAGAGCAAAATAGAAGGTAAGCACAAATCCCAAGAAGCCCATTTCATTACGCAGCCTTCTCACCAAAAATCCCAATAGACCGCACATCACAGGTAAAAGGAGGATTATATAAATTTCTTTCATCAGATACCTCCGATGAATGCTAATATCTCATAGAAAAGCACACCCAATAGGAGAGAAAAGAGGGTTAGGATAAAAACCACTCCGCTTTCAACAACCCCGGGTTTTCTTGCCATTTTCAAATCGGCAATGTCACATCTTTCGCCATAGAATAATTCATGATAAAACCGGTCACTATATAAGAGTGTAAATATTGCAGAGGCAATTGCGAAGGATCCAAAAAGGATATTTTTTTGCACTACCCCAATCACCACCATCAATTTTGCAAAGAAACCAATCATTGGGAAGAAGCCAACGATTGAACTGAACAATAATGCCATCATCACGGTCAATACCGGTGAAACCCTTAACAGACAGGAGATATTCTTGATATTTGCCTCACCAGTTATATCCTCAATCGTTCCTACCCCATAAAATAATCCGGATTTTGCCAGGGCATGGGCAAGAATATATATGATTGCACCATTATTCCCAAAAAAATTATGCACAGAAAAACCCAATAATATGAAACCAACCTGACTGATGGTTGAATAGGCAAGAAGGTATCTCAAACGATTTGTCCGGTATGCAGAGCCACCGGCAATCAAACTTGATATAACTGCGAGCCAGCCAACAATAATAAAATAATTCTCTGGAATATTATAATTATTTGTAAAAAGGCGATAGAACAGAATGAGACCGAGGTTTTCGGCAATCCCGGCAAGGGCACCACCTATTGCCGAGGGTATTGATGCATAGGCAGGGATAAGCCAGAAATGGATTGGCAGAATCACAGACTTAGCAAAGATTCCAATTGTAATCAGTATTAAGGCAGTGATATTTATCTGTTTAATCTCAGACAAAATGAATGAATTATTATCAAGGTATAGTATTCCAATACCAATGAGAAATAAACCTGCCGAAATAAAATTTACAATAAATACTACACTGCCCGAAGTAATCTGGTCGGGTCGGCGATAATAGACAACCGCCCGCCAGACCGCAAATGTTGAAACTTCCCATAAGATAAATATCCATAACAGATTTGTAGTAATAGCAACACCAATGCCTGAAACAACGATTAAAAGGAGCATCAGGTAATATTCAAGCCGGTGCCCTTTCTCTCTTATTGTAGCAAGGGCATAGATAAACGACATCAGTCCAATAAAGGCAAATGTTATGCTCAAAAATATTCCAAATCTGTCAAAGATAAATCCCGAATCCATCATTTCCGGTATCTCCTTCTAATCTTCTCGGTCTTTTCCCAGGAAAGTTTTAATAAGTCCTTGCCATCATATTTCTTTTTACCATTTTCATAGACAATCGTCCTTTCCGTGCAACAATAACAGGGGTCAACTGCCGCAAGCACTAAGGCTGCATCAGCAATTGAATAACCCTTTACCGCCACAACATTTGAAGGAATATTCATATAACTTGGTGCCCTTATCTTATGCCTAACCGGCATATTGGAACCATCAGAACGGACATAGTGAAAGACCTCTCCCCGCGGTGCCTCATGCCTGCCGATACCTTCGCCGGGTGGAATTTCTTCTATTCTTGTCTCAATTGGTCCATCAGGCATATTCTTAAGACACTGACGTACAATCTTTATTGATTCAAAACACTCTAATAATCTCACCTTTGCCTTTGCTAAAACATCCCCTTCTTCAAATACTACAATGTCCCAGTCTATTTTGTCGTATGCATCATAAGGGTCATCCTTACGGACATCAATAGCAACACCCGAACCACGGGCGGTTGGACCTAAGACACCATACGCAATTGCTTCTTCTTTTTTCAAAATACCAACCCCTTCAAGCCTTGCCCGAATCACCGGGTCATCAAGGATTGCCTTTGTAAACATCTTTGTCTTCTCTTCAAGTAAATTCAAATACTCCTCAATCTTTGGGTAATCTTCAGGAAGAATATCCCTTCGCGCACCGCCAACTTTATTGATTGCATAGTGGTTGCGATTGCCCATAATCAATTCGAACAGATCAAGCAAAGGCTCGCGATAACGCCACACCCACATCCAGACTGTATTATATCCGATAAAATGCCCGGCAAGCCCGAGCCAGAGGTAATGGGAATGGATTCTTTCCAGTTCCCCGATGATGGTTCTTATATATTGTGCCCTTGGTGGTGGTTTTATTTTGCAGATATCCTCAACTGCAAGGCAATAGGCATAGGGATGAGAATCAGAACAAATTCCACAAATCCGCTCAACTAAATATGGCACCTGGTCAAAGGTCATTGTCTGGGCAATGTATTCATGTCCGCGATGGTTATAGCCGATATTGATCTCTAAATCAACAACCTTCTCACCTTCAACAATCAACTTAAAGAACTCAGGTTCTTCCTGGAGTGGATGGTAGGGACCGATGGGAACGACACGATGTTTCGAATTTTTTTCACTCATAGTCTCTCCTCAATGGATATGTATTTTCGGGCCAATCTTCAGCAGTCAAAAGGGGAATAAGATTTGGATGTCCGACAAAATCAACACCGAGGAGTTCATGGATTTCTCTCTCAATCCAGTTTGCAGCAGGCAGAAAATCGGCAAGGCTTTTGATCTTCGGGTCATCTTTGGGCACGACT
>CBFGJQ010000447.1:0-1890 GCA_965649095.1 Caldifarciminota bacterium
CAAAGTTCAGGGTGATTGATGTAAAAACCATCTTCAATAAAAATGCCAGCGAGAATGTCTCCTTACCATTAAGGCATTTTTCAATTGTATCAATGCCCAGTCCAAGGTATTGTTGTGAGAATACCTGGCTCAAGACAATTAGGGACATTCCACCGATGATGGCTTTTAGAATCCTATCAATTTTTATCTTTTCAGCAAATATTTTACCAAACCGCATTATTTCAATAAAGACCATTGAAGTAGTTCCAAAGAGAACACCGGCAAAGACAACTTTCAGAAAGAATGATTCGCTGAATATCGGAACGAAATCAATTGGATGATAAAAATATCTTGTCCCTAATGAATATGATATATGATAACTGGTCATACCGGCAATGAATGAAGGTAAAAGCGCATCATATAATAAATCACCAATAAAAAGCACCTCAACTCCAAATATCGCACCGGCGATCGGTGTCCCAAAGACTGAGGCAAAACCCGCACTGATACCACAAATTACAAACCTCTTCCTATCAATATCATCAAATTTAAATATATCTGCGAAGAAGGAACTCAAACCTCCCCCAATCTGGGCGCAGGGACCCTCTTTCCCTGCTGAACCTCCAAATGCAATTGTCGTAACAGAAGCAATAAGTTTTACTGGAACGACCAAGATATCTATTCTCCCAGCCCGGGTATGCACAGCCTCAATCACCTTTTCCGTTCCATGTCCTTCTGCGTCTGGAGCCAAATATTTTACTAATAATGTGCAGAAAGCAAAAATAGCGGGAAGGAACAGATAATAGTAAGGAATTTTGTTAGCAAAATCTGTTGTCCAGCCTAATGCCTTGAGGAAGATAGTAGTAGAAAATCCTACGATTACTCCGATAAATGAGGCAAGGACGACCCACTTAAGGACCGCAATAAAGAGAAGGAGTTCTTCAGCAAATTTAGTCTTCATAAGAAAATATTATTCTGATTGACCACGCCTAATCCTGTTTGAAAAATATGCTAAATATATAGATTATTCCAATAACCATAAATATCGCACCTGCAGTGTATGAAATAATCCTGCGGTTTATACACTCGGTGAGAAATCTGCCAATAAATATTGCCATCAATGATAGAATTGACAATGCACATAGCACACTGGCGAGTACAAGAAATGGATTATATTTTGTAGCAAACAAGCCTGCTGAAATCTGAGTTTTATCCCCAAATTCAGAGACGAAGATAGCACCAAAACCGGTCAAAAAAGGATTTTTTAATTCACACTTTTTTTCTTCTTCGTCTCTATTTAGCAGGGTAATAACACCAAAAATAATGAATATTATTCCACCAGCAAGTTTAATATATTTTTCAGGTATAACATTTGCAACAAAATTTCCTAAAATAACCGCAATCCCATCGGTAATAAAAAATGCCAGAAGGACACCAAAAAGCAGAAGCAGATGTTTTCTTGTCTGCGTGGCAAGACACAGAATCGCAATCTGGGTTTTATCACCCAATTCAGCAAGAATTATAGTTGCAAATGGAATAATAAAATCTTCCATAATAACCTCACTTCGTTTGGCTCATTTGTAGATTCAAATTGATAAAAACAGATGTAAATAGACAAGTCTATCTTATTTATTTTTATTAATACTTTGTTCTCACCCTTATTACTAATTGCCTATTCTCTACATCCAGTATTGTTAGTATGAAATCATTCAGGTCTTTTTCTAAAGTCATTTTGATTTCTTTTGCTTTGTGCATAATATCATCACCAGCGGTTCGGCATTGATAAAGTCCTTTTGTCTCGGGCAAATCAAGCGACTTAAGTGCTCTCTCATATAATTGTTCCATTGTTGGATTATAAATTGAACCTTCTTCCGGTGAATCTCTATCTGTCTCTTTATAAGACCTTATTAT
>CBFGJQ010000447.1:1900-7654 GCA_965649095.1 Caldifarciminota bacterium
TGTAGATTCAATCCCAAGCATCTTCATCAAAAAATCTTTTGTAATTGGCAACTCAAGCCATTTACCGCTATTTTTTGCCTCGGAAAAATATTTTTGGAAATCATTTTGATTGAACTGAAATGCAATATCAATCTTAAGACCTTCCCGACCGAAAAATCCTGATTTATCTGGATTGGTGCGGCAATAAATTGTTTTTGCAGAAGAAGGAATAGAAAACTCACGGCGAAGTATTATTTCGTCTGATTCATTAAAACAACCAGCAATTGCAACGATAAGAAGAAAATATAAAAAAATTAGTCGGCAAGACTTTTTTAAGTTCATTTCATATTTAAGGTATTTTATTTCTCACCCTCACCTTTATCCTCTCCCTTCAAGGGCGAGGAAATTGCTTATCAATATTCTCAAAATACACCGTTCTCATCGGAAAGGGAATCGTAATATTCTCTTGTTTAAATCGCTTATGTAATCTTTTAATGAACTCGTGTTTAACCAAAAATTGATTGGCAAATTCTTCTACGCGCAGGATAACCGCAAACTGAATACTGAAATCTCCGAAGGTGTGATAACGAATAAACGGCTCAAAATCCTTTACCCCACCTGGGACTTCACGCAATGTTTCTCTTGCCACCTCAATCACAACCTTCTCCACCTTCTCTAAATCGCTGTCATAACCAACCCCTACCTGGATAAGAACCGCCATTCCCTTCTCTGGTAAATGATAATTCTTTACTATGGTCTGGGCAAGTTTTGCATTCGGGATGATTATCAAATTATTAGAAAATTCGCGGATTGTGGTATTGCGCCAGGTTATATCTTCAACATAACCATCCTCGCCGGTTGCCAATTTCACATAGTCACCGGGTTTGACCTGTCTTGAAATGATTATCTGTAGCCCGGCAAAAAGATTGCTCAGTGTATCCTGGAGGGCAAGTGCAACCGCAAGCCCGCCAATACCCAGACCAGCAAGAATCGGAGCAATTGATATACCTAAAGAGTGAAGAATAATAAGAATACCGGTGAGCAAAATAAAGACTCGCGTAATGTTTGTGAGTATTGTCGTTTTCGGTATCGCCTCTTTTATTCCCATAGACACCAAATCTACAAAACCCACTGCAATATTGGCAATGACCGCAGTTATTGAAAATATCGTAACAACGAGTAATATCTTACTAACAATAAACAAAGCCTGTGGGTCGGTAATTACACGAGGAATTGCAATGGATAGACCTGCAATCAAAAACCAAAGAACAACCCAACCCTGTAATGCATGTATGATTATCTCGTCACCACGCCATTTAGTCTTTTTCGCCAGACTCTTTAGCCAGCCGAATACGACCACCTGGCATATAAAACCAATGACCACTGAACTTGTTAATATGATTATCGGAACAAGGTATTTGAATATGATTTCTTTCAATTAATCCCCTTTCATAATTTTATCAACAATTCAGTTCTTATTTCTGTTAGTTTCCTCATTAATTTCCTGTCTTTTAATCAAAAGATAACCACCAGTAATTGCAAGAATTATAATTCCTATCCCGATAAGTGTCAAGGGTGGCAATTTTTGAATATCAAGCATGATAACTTTACGGGAAATAGCTATTATAGCAACTGCCATAACGACTTTTACATGATTAACAGTCTTGTGCGCATAAGTTTTCATCATACTTTAAATCTTTTAATAATATCAAACATAATACCCCTCTTCAAGACGTTAATTACAAGACTTTTTATACCTTCTTAGTTCTAATGGAATCCGCAAATCTTCTTTATCTTTTTTTCTTCTTACTGCGCTTTTCATTTTAATTAAATCATCAAGGCTGGCAAAATAGACTTCAGTTTTGCCAATCTTATCTTTAACCCTATTCTTCCAGATTTCTTCAAACTTAACTCCAGCAACAAACGGATGAATATCAATCTCTATCAGATATTGTCTTATAAGCAACTTTTTTGTTAAAAGATCACAACTTTAATATCCGAACTTTTTCAGCGCCTGTAAACAACGCAATGCATTTGCTTTTTTAGGTTCAATAAAAATGTCGGTACCCAGGGTCGCCCTTGAATAGCCATGCACAGGGAATGCTGCAGCACCTATTATAACAAATTTAACCTTATTTTCTTTTAATGATCTCAAAAGGTTTTCTATATCCATTTCTTATCAATATCTCCTTTATGATATTTGATTGCCTGAACATCATTTTAAATCTTTGCTGGGTAGTAAGCGACATCTGGAAATCCAGTTCAAACTGCAACTCTTTCTTCTAATTGGGTCTCTTTAACTTCGATAGCCAGACCTTCCTTTTTCTCCTCTGTGCCATTAATATAATTATACTCTAAAATGCTTTTGAATCAAGAGAGTTGAAAAACACTGTAGCGTCCAATTTCATTTGGACAGGAAATCATATTCGACCAGGACCTGTTCTGAATTTATTTCGGGATAAATCTGGATGCTACATTTTGCATCCACTCAAGATTTTCTAACTGACAACGCCTCCATTACCTCTTTCTGAAATCCCTGTTTATCAAGAACAAAAGCTCCTATGAGTCTTCCATTCACAATACAATCACCATAACCCACATTACGCTTTTTTGCAATCTCAGGCTCTTTTGAAATATCAATGTAGTAAATCGGAATTTTGTCATTGACTTCTCTTATATATTTCTCCATCCTCTTTAAGAAGAATGGATATGCAGCAGGGCATCTATTCGGTCCGCAGAATATCAAGACTTTGCCTTTATCTTCAGGTTGTGGTGTATATGGGAGTGATTCCTTTTGAACAGGCTGGTAAATAAAACCTTCCCGCAAAGGATAATACAAAAAGCTCTGGCTTTCACCAACTGGTTTAAATCCATATTTTGCGAAAAACTCTCTTGCCGGTAATTGCCCTTCTGAATGACCAGGAAATGTCTGGACAACGAGTGCATTAGCAGGTCCATTGCAAAACCATTTCAAGGGCTTTTTCATATCTTCTATCAAACTGAAGAGCAGATTTTTACCAATACCTTTTCGCCAGTATTGTTTATCGTGGACATATATACAATCAATCTGCACAACGTCATCCTCAGGTAGAGGCTTAAATTGTATCATTCCTGCTGGAGTCCCGTGACTATATCCCACTTTGGCGATTGTTCCCCATTTCTTTAACATATCAAGAGCCCAGATTCTTTTTTCCTCTATTCCGACTTTCCAATCCGGGTCTTGCCTCTTATCCAGCGGAACGCAGACAGAGCAGAGGTCAAGGATATTATCTTCATTTACATCTTTAATAGCAATATTGGGCAACTTATTCATTTGGCTCTCCTATGTTGTTATGAACATCTATGGTTTAGTCGATTATTTTTCAAAGTCAACTACCATATATTTTTTGCCTTATTTGACTATTTTATGCCCTTCTTTCTCCAGGAGTCTCTTTTGTTTTTCTACGCCGCCGGGAAATTTTTCACTCAGCACACCGCCGACTTTAAGTTTCCGCCGGTGACACAGTATGCAATTTCATTATTTTTGAAAAAATTTATGGATTGTTCTTAGTTTCTTAATAATTTCTATCTTCTGGGGACATCTCTCTTCACACTGACCGCATTCAGTGCATCTGTCTGCCTTTTGTTCGTCTTCAATAAACATTTTATATATTCTTTTTGATTCATCAAAGGCGTTATACATATAAGCATCATTATATATTTCAAAAACGAAAGGAATCGGTATCTTCTGGGGACATTCCGCACAATAATTACAACCTGTGCAATTGACCTTTATTCGGGACTTAAAAAATTTCTTCGCTTCTTTATATAATTTTAGTTCGCTTTTATCAAGTGTATTTCTATGTTCCGTTGATGCAAATTCAATATTCTGTTTTACCTGTTCCATTGAACTCATTCCACTCAAAACACAGGAAACCTCAGGGCGATTGTATAGATATCTGAAGGCAAATTCTGCAGGTGTTTGTCTAAATTTTGACCGAGAGATAATCTTAAGCACTTCTTCAGGCACATTCCTCGCAAGTTTACCACCACGCAGAGGCTCCATAATCATCACACCCAGACCTTTACTATGTGCATATTCAAGACCTTCAATACCTGCCTGAATATCATTATCAACATAGTTAATATGTATCAAACAAAATGACCAGGGATAGGAATTGATTATCTCTTTAAAGAGTGAAACCTCATCATGGAATGAAAAGCCAGCATACCTTATCTTGCCCTTTTTAAGTGCGTCATCAAGAAATTTCAATATATCAAATTTCTGAACGGTCTGCCAAGAATCTCTACTCAAACCATGCAGTAGATATAAATCTACTGTCTCGGTCTTCAATCTAATAAGTTGCTCATTAAGATATTTTTCAGAATCATTACGCTCCTTTATTAGATAAACCGGTAATTTTGTAGACAGATAGATTTTTTTGCGATATAAAGGAGAAAGCACCTCACCTAAGAATACCTCACTTTCACCTGAATGGTAACCGTATGCGGTATCAAGAAGATTTATGCCATTGTCTATTGCATAATACAATAATTTTGTTGCTTCCGGTTTATTTATTGATTTAAAATCATTCTCATTTAGCAACGGCAATCTCATACAACCAAATCCAAGTTGCGAAATCTTTATTCCTGTTTTGCCTAAATTGCGATATATCATAGATTAAACCCCAAATTCCAAATACCAAGATTCAAATTCTAAGCGAAAAAATTATCTCTGAATTCCATTATTTAATAATTTTATTATTCCATTTTTTCAATTTCATCTTCTAACTCCCCACAGGCTTCTAAGATAGATTCGGTGAGTTCAGCCAGCCACCGCTTAATGTCGGGAGAAACTACCATTGCAGGATTCAACCGTATTTCTTTGGCACGAGGAAGCAAGTTACGCCAGTTACCCTTGGCGTGGATATAACCCCAATCAGCCGCTTCACTCTTGGAACTGAGCTTACCTTCTTTCAGCCACAGCAGGAATCTCGCTGCAGTTAACAATCCGTCCACTGAGTGAAGTCCGCTTCCTCGCGCGCAATGTTTTATATTTTCACACGCCTTCTGCACTTCTTTAATAAGTTCCTCACGCTTTGCCATAGGAATTTCAGGTCGGATGTCTTCTCCCCATATGACGAAGCCTCGTTCACGGATAACATGGAGTACCAACCAGCCTAATTGATTACTATCCCATATCCTCTCACCACTTGTGCCCCACCATAGTGCCTTACCTGTATTTGTTGGATTCAACATAATTCTGGGCGAGAATGCCCCTTCAAACATTCTGCACAAAACTCCATATTCTCCGTTCCGTAAGGGCTTGCGCACATCAACGAGCCGCCGGCATAATTCATCAGAAAGATTACCATTGACCACAACTAAAAAATCTAAATCATCATATCCCGGTGCCAAATCATCAAAAATAACCGATCCGTAAAGAACTAAGGAGACAAGTTTGTTCTCCAAAGATATCTTTAATTAGGCATAGAAAAAATTCTAATGTTAAATTCAACTGAACATTGGAGAATTTATGAGTAAGAAACATGTTACGAACTTTTTACAAATCTATAATTTCCATCTTCTTTCTTTTGGAAAGTTAGATTAAATGTTATCTTGTGGTGTATATACCTTTCTTCCGCTCTCCCAATTGTCCCACCACTCTATTCTTGCCGGTTTTATTTTTAATAAGCAATATTCTTCTGATTCGGGTGTCTTGAAATACTGCGATAAATCGTATGGAGCAATCTTCCATACCCGCTTTTTTTCTATTATATCCTCCACAATCTCAGC
>CBFGJQ010000448.1:0-7629 GCA_965649095.1 Caldifarciminota bacterium
TCCCATACAATCTCGGTTTCAGTTCTACTGGTATTTCTTTGATAACAAAGCCATACTCAGAGGCCAGGGGCACAATATAGCGGTGCCAGTCCCGACGCATAGGAATTACCTCCAGAACCATTCTTTTGAATGCCTTTAGCGCATTCATATCATGGACATCAAGTTTGAATAACCGCCGGCCACACCAGTTATAGATATTAGAGACGAATCTCTTTTCATATTTACCCTGCTTCCACCCTGTTGCCACATCCGCCTCTCCCTTTTCTATGAGCTCAACAAGTTTGGGCACATCATTTATATCAAACTGCATATCCGCATCATAGATTACTAATATCTCGGCATCTGTCCTTCGGGCACCACTTATTATGGCCTGAGTCTTACCTAAATTCTTCTTGTGGGTTACAACCTTCAGATAGTCTCTGTGGTAAGTATTAATAATTTCCTGCGTTCCGTCATCTGAGCCATCATCAATGAAGACCACCTCATAGTCCGGATGATTTTTAAGAAATGTATCAAGTGTTTCCATAAGATAGGGTATATTCTCGCATTCATTATAGGCAGGGATTAGAATTCCAGCTTTCATCTTTTTTATATTATATTGATCTCTTCACAAAAGTCAAATATTTTGATTGGACACAAGCAGGAGAAGCCCTTTACGGGCGGCGACGAGCCCCAACCTCGCCCGACTGAAGTCAGGTGCTACAATTTCTTTATTCTCTTGTCCATCCCTGATTTACATCAGACATACATCAAGGGAAAATCCCCTTGAAAACCCCCAGAATCTCCCTTTACAAAAGGGGGAATAGGAGGGATTTGGTTCTTCCCTTTGAAAAACGGGAATTTATTATCCAGGTTAAGGTTTGGAAATGAGATTGGGTTTCATCGCCGCAATTGATTAACGACCTTTCTCAAATCTTATTATCCGTGCAAACTCCTCAGGCTTTAGGCTTGCCCCACCTACCAGGACACCATCTATCTCCTTCTCTGCCATTAAGGAATCTATATTCCCGGCATTTACACTACCACCATAAAGAATAGTCACCGGTTTATTGAATTGTGAGCGGATGAATCTATGGACCTCACTCGCCTGCTGGGGCGTTGCGGTCTTGCCCGTTCCGATTGCCCAGACCGGTTCATAGGCAAAGATAATCTTGTGGACCTCGGATGCTATATCTTTTAAGCCCTCTTTTAGTTGGTGAAGAATCACCTCCTCAGTCCTGCCCTCCTCGCGCTCCTTTTCCGTCTCTCCTATGCAAAATATAGAGATGAGTCCAATCTCTAAGGCAGTCTTCAACTTTTTGTTTACCATCTCATCACTTTCACCCATAATATGGCGTCGTTCTGAATGTCCGATGATTACATACTCGCATCCTAAGGACTTTAAGAATAGACCCGAGATTTCACCGGTATATGCACCGTTCCTTTCCCAGTGCATATTCTGGGCACCGAGTTTGAATCTTGAATTTCTTATAATCTCTGCCACGGCAGATAAAGATGTAAAAGGTGGGCAGATGATCACATCCCTGTCCTTTACATCACCAACAAGTTCTAAAAGTCTTTGCACCAAGCCCCTTGCTTCTACAGGGTCCTTATTCATCTTCCAGTTTCCCGCAATGATTGGATTCATAATTCAGGCATTTTATTTATCCTTCAGCACCTTCACACCGGGCAGTTCTTTTCCTTCAAGGTATTCTAATGAGGCACCACCACCAGTTGAGACATGGCTGATCTTTGACTTTAGATTGAATTTCTCTAATGCGGCAACCGAGTCACCACCCCCCACGATGGAGGTTGCACCCTTCTCGGTTGCCTCCGCGATTGCCTTTGCTACCTCCTCGGTTCCTTTTGCATAGTCATCAATCTCAAAGATACCCATTGGTCCATTCCAGACAATGGTCTTTGCATTCTGGATTAGCCTTTTAATCTCTGTGATGGAATTATCTCCGATATCTACCCCAATAGCATCTACAGGAATATTTGAAATGGTGACAGTTCCAATCTTTTCACCCGGCTTTATCTCCCTGGCAATGACTACATCCTGGGGTAGATATACCTTGGGATTTTCTAATAGTGGCTTTGTTTCACTTATAAATTCATCCTCACAGAGTGATTTTCCAATGTTTAATCCCTTTGCCTTATAAAAGGTGAAGCACATCCCACCACCGATGGCAAGGTTGTCAACCTTATCAAGCAGATTTTTTAATACACCAATCTTGGTTGAAACCTTTGCCCCACCGATTATTGCCAGGAGTGGCCTTTGCGGATTCTTTAATGTACCTTCAAGATATTTCAGTTCCTTTTCCATCAAAAATCCGCAGGCAGGGTTTTCAAAATAATGGGCAATCGCCTCAACTGAGGCATGGGCACGATGTGCAGAACCGAAGGCATCGTTTACATAGATTTCAGCAAGGGAGGCGAGTTCTTTTGCAAAATTTGTATCATTTTTCTCCTCTTCGGCATGGAATCGCAAGTTCTCAAGTAAGAGGACATCGCCTCCTTTCAATCCATCCACCATCTCTTTCACTTCAGGACCCACGCAGTCCGGTGCAAATTTTACTTCTCGGTTCAATAACTCACCCAACCTTTTTGCCGCCGGTTTTAAACTCTGCTTCGGGTCAAATTTTCCCTTAGGCCGGCCGAGATGACTGGCAATTATAGGAATGCCTCCATTCTCAAGAATATACTTTATTGTGGGTAGCGACTCTTTTATCCTTGTATCATCGGTTATATGCTGGTTCTCATCAAGGGGAACATTGAAATCAACCCTCAGGAAGACCTTCTTCCCCTTTATCGGCAGGTCTTTGACGGAAAGTTTGGGCATCATTCCCTCCCGATTATATACTCAAGAAGGTCAACAACCCGCAACGAATATGCCCATTCATTGTCATACCAGGCAAATGTTTTAACAAAATGGCCATTGACCATCGTCAATCCAGGGTCAAAGATTGAAGAGTGGGGATTACCGATAAAATCAACAGAGACAAGTGGTTCCTCACAGTATTCAAGATATTTACTGAGTGGACCTTCTGCTGCCTTTTTAAATGCCTGATTTACTTCTTCTTTTGTTGTCTCTTTTTCCACACAGCAGACAAAATCACAGATTGAGACATTTGCGGTTGGGACTCTTATTGCTATGCCATCAAGTTTGCCCTTCAATTCAGGGAATATCTCGCCGATAACTTTTGCGGCACCGGTAGAGGTAGGAATCATTGATAGCCCGGCTGCCCTTGCCCGACGCAGGTCCTTGTGGACTAAATCAAGAATTCTCTGGTCATTAGTATAGGCATGGATGGTGGTCAAATAACCCTTCTTGACTGTAAAATTTTCGTGTAATACTTTGACCATTGGTGCAAAACAATTCGTTGTGCAGGATGCATTAGAAACCAATACATCTTTTTTTGGGTCGTATTTATCTTCGTTTATTCCCATTACGATTGTTGGAATCTTCGGCTCGCCCTTGGCCGGTGCGGTAATCACCACCCGCCTTGCTCCGGCCTTAAGATGTTGCTCACACTGAGACCTTTCTGTAAACTTACCTGATGCCTCAACGACATAGTCCACACCGAGGTCCCTCCAGGGCAATTTTGCTGGTTCCTTCTCAGAGAGGACTTTATATTCCTTCCCATCCACCACAAGCGTATCGGATCTTACTTCTACTTTGGCATCAAATTTTTTATGGACTGAATCATATTTTAATAGATGTCCAAGCGTTTGGGCATCACTTATATCATTTATTGCAACAAATTCAAACTTATTGCTTTTATATCCTGCTCTAAAAACGAGCCTTCCAATTCTTCCAAAGCCATTTATTGCGACCTTTGGTTTCATTTGACCTCCTTAACACATTATAATCATAATCGCCACAAAGTCAAGTCCTGGTTGCTTTTGGCTAAAATTTGGAAAAAACTAAATGGTTTCATCACAAGTGGTCTCAGTCCCGGATTATTTATTGCGGGCACTTGAATTATATTTATCCCTGCATATAATTAAGCTATGTTTAACAGTGTCACCTCCGATGTTATTAAAAACCTGATTACCCTTGTTGGTGAAGAGAATGTAATTACTGAGACAGAAGTGCTTGAAAACTATGCCTATGATGAAACGCCACTCTACTATTCAATGCCGGAGGTGGTTGTTAAACCTTCAAAACCAAAAGAGATTTCTGAAATCTTGAAACTGGCAAACGAAAAGAGAATTCCAGTGACACCGAGGGGAGGAGGGACGAGCCTTTCTGCGGGTTCGGTGCCTATTTATAGGGGGATAGTTCTTTCCCTGGCGCGAATGAATAGAATAAAAGAGATTGATGAAAAGAATTTGATGGTGGTCGTTGAGCCCGGTATCATTACCGGTGAAATGGATAAAGAGATAGCAAGATATAATTTGCTTTTTCCCCCGGACCCGGTGAGCCTTGACTCCTGCACGATTGGTGGTAATATTGCGGAGTGCGCCGGTGGCCCGCGGGCAATGAAATACGGTGTAACAAAGCACTATGTCACCGGTCTTGAGGTTGTTTTTCCGGATGGTGATGTTGTCAGGCTGGGTGGTAAGATACTAAAAAATGTTACCGGCTATAACCTAATAGATTTGATTGTTGGCTCTGAGGGAACCCTGGCAGTGGTGACCGAGGCAACATTGAGGGTTTTACCCTGTCCGACATTCGTCTTTGACATTCTCATTCCTTTTAAGACTGTTGTCGATGCTACACAATTTGCCGGTGAGATTATTAGAATGGGATTGATGCCAACCGCAATTGAATTGATGGAGGGGGAGGTAGTCAGGGCAGTGGGCAGGTATCTTCGCCGCGACCTGCCCTATTTAAATGCGGATGCACATACGATAATAGAGATTGACTGTTTTGATCCACAGGAAGGGCGAAGGCATTATGAAAAAATTGGAGAGACCGCAATTAAGATGGGGGCACTTGATGTCTTTGTTGGGGAAAGCCCCAAGGATAGGGAGCGAATCTGGGAGACGAGGAAGAAGATCGGTGACGCATTAAAATCTCAAATAACAATAGTCGCCCGTGAGGACCTGGTTGTGCCAAAGGATAGAGTTGCAGATTTGATTTCTCAGTTAAAGGAGGGGGTAAAAAAGTATAAGGGGGTCCTTTATGCCTTCGGACACCTTGGTGACGGTAATATCCATACCGATGTTGGCCTCTTAGAATTTAAAGAAACGACAGGAAAGAGAATTGATGACAATACTATGGAAAGAATTAAGGCAATGCGTAAAGAGATGTATGAAATTGCGATAAAGCTCGGTGGAACAATTACCGCTGAGCATGGCATTGGTCTCTCC
Source organism: Caldifarciminota bacterium (assembly GCA_965649095.1). GTDB lineage: Bacteria > Hydrothermota > Tepidihabitantia > SM23-42 > JAOAFX01 > JBDRWI01. The sequence continues at coordinate 5,299 of CBFGJQ010000448.1, forward strand.
AAGATTCCTTACCTTCCTCTCGCCCTTGATAAAAAGGCGATTGAATTGATGGCGAGGATAAAAAGAGAATATGACCCTAAGAATATTTTAAATCCTGGTAAAATATTTAATGATTCGTTCCTTTATTGAAACCTCACTGCTGGATTGGGATGGAAAGATAACCTCAGTGCTATTCTTTGACCGGTGCAATTTCCGGTGTCCATTCTGTCAGAACTGGGAATTGCTCTTACATCCAGAAAATTTTCCCGCGTTCGCTGAGAATGAAATATTAGAGAGATTAAAGGCAAAAAGAGATTGGATTGACGGAGTCGTCCTGACCGGGGGTGAGCCATTGCTCTTTTTTCAGACAGTATTTAAGCTCGCCCGGAAAATAAAAGATATGGGATTTTTGCTGAAAATTGATACAAATGGTTCTTTTCCGGAAAGACTTTTGAGGCTAATAGAAGAAGGAGTAATTGATTATGTGGCAATGGATATTAAGGCACCGCTTGATAGGTATTTTGATGTAACAGGAAAGGTTTCTAAATTGAAAATTATGGAAAAGATAAGGAGGTCTATTAAATTACTCTTAGGCGGAAGACTGGATTATGAATTTCGCACGACCTGCGTTCCTGATTTTATTGATAAGGATTCAATAAGGAAAATAGGGGAGGAGATAAGAGGAGCCAAAGCTTGGTTTCTCCAGCGGTTTATCTCTGCAAATGCGTATGAGGAAAGACTCCGCGGAAGAGAGTATCCGCTTGAGGAATTAAAGGTTCTGCTTGATATTGCCCGGCAGTATGTTCCCAATTCAAGATTGAGGTGAACAATTTTTTGAATTGCCAATTTAAGACTTAAGTGTAAAAAACATTCCTTGACAAGCGCACTTTTTTAGATATAATCAAACTATGAAAGTTGAAACCAGGGTAAAGATAAATAACTTCCTAATGAAAAAGGTTCTGGATTTCATATTTACCTTTGGTAAAAATCCCTTTGGGCATGTCCTCCTAACCCCGATTGTGGAAAGTAGTATTCGTCTTGCCGTTAAAAATATTCCGGGTCCGGTTGGTTTGCCCGGGGTGGTAAACGACAAATATGATATGCTCAGGGCGATGGTCCATTCGGGAATGAGGTTTGGTTCAAGTTCAAAATTTGTGAATACAGTCGTAAATAAGGCAATATTAAGCGACCTTCGCGCCCGGAAGGGAAAAGAATTCCGGAAAAAGTTTGGCTTTGACCCACCTGGTTTTATGACTATATCACCTGCCAAACGGTGCAACCTCCGCTGTCGGGGATGTTATGCAAATTCGGCCTCAGAAGAAGACCAACTGCCTTATGATCTCTTTTCTCGGGCAGTCAAAGAGATGCGCGAACTCTGGGGCGCCCGGTTTGTGGTAATATCGGGTGGTGAACCGATGCTCTATCGCTGGCAGGACAAGACAATTATGGATATCTATCAGGAAAATCAGGATTCGCTCTTCCTGATGTACACGAATGGGAGTCTGATTAATGAAATGGTTGCCCGAAAGTTGGCTGAGCTTGGGAATGTAACACCGGCAATATCGGTGGAAGGTTTAAGGGAGATGACGGAAAGAAGGCGTGGTAAAGGCTTTTTTGAGAGGGTTATTAAAACCTTGAAACTGCTCAAAAAATACCGGGTGACATTTGGAATTTCTATTACCGCGACAAGGGAAAATGTTGAGGAGATTGTTTCGGAAGAATTTATTGACTTTTATTTCAATAAGATGGGCTCAGCGTATGCCTGGATTTTTCACTATATGCCAATTGGCCGTGATATTGACCCTGATTTAATACCATCCCCGGAGCAGAGAATCTATCTCTGGGAGCGAAGCTGGGAGATAATAAGAAAGAAAAAGATTATGCTTGTCGACTTTTGGAATCACGGGCCAGTTGCGGATGGCTGTATCTCGGCGGGGAGACCGGGTGGTTATTTTTATATTGATTGGCAGGCGAATGTCTATCCCTGTGTCTTCTTTCCTTATGCGGCACTAAATTTAAAGGAACTCTATGAAAAGGGTGGGAATCTAAATGACCTGATAAATCTACCCCTCCATAAAAGGATAAGGGAATGGCAATTTAAATACTGGCAGGAAGGCGACCTGTTGAGACCCTGTCCGATTCGTGACCATTATCTTATGGCAAAGGGTTTCATTCTTGAAACAGATGTAAAACCCGCGGATAATGCCGCCCGCGATATTCTCTTTGACCCTGATTATGAAAAGAAGATGGCAGAATACGATTCAAGACTCGCGGCAATAACAAAAGATATCTGGGAAAAGGTATATAAGAATGGAGACCGAAAAGCAGTTAGAGTTAATTAAGGCGCACACA
>CBFGJQ010000449.1:0-7467 GCA_965649095.1 Caldifarciminota bacterium
GAGTATTGCCGGTAGCATTATTATGAACCACAAACTTCCCAGTCCATTCATACTCCCAAAGAAAGAGAATTGCAAGACTTCATCATGCCAGGTACTCCAAATTCTTTCAAAAGAATTTAAGGATTTCGCCGTCGCCGGAATTTTCTCTTCAACTAAATACTGATAACTATCCTTTTCTCCTCTAAAGAGCTCATAACTGCCGATGGACAATTTATAAGGCGCAATTGGATTTTTATAACAATGCCAATTCTTGGCATACCAATAAAATGAAAAGATAAAAACAGGTATGAGGAAAGAGTAAATGGAATATACAAAATGACCAAGTTTTTCTTTCTCAAGGCGGCGCCAATTTAAAATTCCAAGTATAACAAATAAAGTCAAAAAGAGAATTAAATTGTTAATCTTACCGCCTATGGCGATTCCGATAGACATCCCCGAAAGCAGAGGACTGATTTTTCCACCAACCCTGAGATAATGATAAAACCATAGAATAGAAAGGATGGCAAAACAGGCATTAATGACATCAACCAAACTAACAGTTAATTGCTGTAGCACAACAGGAATGCCAGCAAATAGCAAGGCACCAAACCAACTATTTTCCCTTGAAAAACCGGAGAGGCGTGCCAAGCGATATATCGCTAAAATTGTGATTAGAAAAAATGGGATCTGGCCTCCGTTAACCATTTGGTCATTCCCAGGTATTATAATCAGCCAGAGAAAGAAAAGTTCGTAATTCTTGGGATAGGTATTTATAAATATTGTATCCGTTGGCACATTACCAAAATGATGATTCTGTAATATCTGTGCCACGATAGGCAGATGGTAGCGAAGACTATCCCAGGCAGTCTCAGGAAGTAAATATGCTAAAAAGGTATGGTATAGAGTAAGAATCAAAACCCATAAAGTTGTAAATCCAATTAAAGGACGATACCTCCCGAGGCGCCAGGCACTTTTTAAAGAGCTAAGGTAATCTTTAAGAAACATCTTGCTATTAAAAATGAGTGGTCTTGATAGAAAAAGGACAATTAACAACACAAAAAAATTTAGGGTAATTAGCGTCAAGCGGTAAATTAAACCAAACCATCCGAGAATCAGTTCAGTTGTTAGAATCTGAGAACAAGTAAGAACAAATGATCCAATTAAACGGTCAAGAAAAACAATCTGTTGATTATACCTCTTTGTTAGGAAAAGAAAATAGCTGATGAATATCAAAAATGTCAATCCAAGTAGACCTAACATATTCAATTTTTTAAGCCAATTTTTTCCATAACCGCACCCATTACTTCTGAGACTGTAATGTCTTCAATATTATTTTTTTTAATTACAATATGTCCTTCCCCAAGCGGTCCGGTTAATACCTCGTTACTCTTTCCCCCAAAGATTCCAATCACAGGGATGTTAAGAAGGGTTGCAATATGCATCAGGCCCGAGTCGTTGGAAACAAAAATATCGCAAAATCTAATCGCGCCGATAGTTTCCTCAAGAGTCAACTTGTTGATAAAATTAATTGGTTTGAAATTGGCAGAAATGATTACTTCATTGCCAATACTTATATCTTCATATCCACCCAATAGAATGACCTGAATCTTTTCGTTTTGCGTAAGCCGGTTGATTAAATCTCCAAATTTTTCGGCAGGCCAGCGTTTAAAACTCCAGGTTGCTTTACAACCGGGATGGATGCCAATTGTTTTTTTTCCTTTAATATACTTCAACTGCATCAGTTTGCTTTGAACACTACTAAGAGTAATTGAAGGAATTCTTATATTATCATCATACTTTACTTTACAATTACCGAGTTTTTCATCTATCAATTTTAAAAGGCGCATATTGGCAATAGCAATATGTTGATTATAGTTGATTCTCTCTAATTTATTAAAAAGAAAATCATAATTTTGGTAGTATTCTTTATGCGGTGAATGGTGCTTTATGCGATTGGGAATCCTTAAGACTACAGGTAAAAAAATACATCGTATTACATTTGAAGGAGAGGCGCCTATATAATAATTGAATCTCAGTTTCCAAAGAGCAGTGATTTTCTTTAATATTTGGAATAGATTTTTAATATTAAAGTTGGAAATAACAAAATAACCCTTAATATCGGGACACAGCTTAACAATATTTTCCGTAACATCATTCACCAGTGCATAGACATCAAAATTCGCCAAGGCGAGTTCACGAATCATTGGTAGGGCACAGATACAGTCTCCTATCCCGGAATTCACCTGAACCAAAACACGATTGTTCCCGGGATTATGTTTTCTTATGTAGAATTTTATAAGGAAACGGTGGAAAAGAATAGTAAAAAATTTGGTAATATATTTTATTGCCACCATCTTAAACAGAGTATTTGTTCAACTCACCTCTTCTAATTCCGCCCAGAAAAATTAGATAATCAACAAATTGTCGTGCCTTTCTAAAGAGTTCATTTTGGTCAATTTTAAAATGAAATGGTGAAGACCTGTTTAAATACTTTGAAGAATATGGTATTAACAGATGATTTATTTTACTAACAGTTCTTGTAATATCAAATACTAACCCTTCTTGATACCATTGCTGTCGCAGTGTGCTAACAAATTCCATGATCTGCCAAATATCTTCGGGAATTCGGCTCCTTATGATTTTAAAAGACTCTTTTTTTGAAACATACATCCCATTAAGTTGCAAAAATAAGACAGGTAAAATCATTAAATGGCTTAAAAATTTCTTGAGCTGATACGGTTGTATTGTCTTATTTGAATAATCACTACAATATCTTAAAACGAAACCAGCGGATTGAATAAACCGTTTCCTGCTTTCCTCATGACAGTCACGCAAGTGGAGGGTAAGGGTAGAACCATTGCCTAATATACATTTTGATAGTTCAATAGCCGAAATCGGAAGGTAAGATTGATTATAATATTTTAATTCTGATTCAATCAGATAGAAATGGCCATGATGCTGAAAAGGGTCAAAATTATAGAGGTATTTTAAACTTTCTAAGAAAAGATTTTCTAATAATTTTATCTTTTGAAAATCCTCCATTACCGCCTGCTTAATTATAAACAATGTATCTAAATCACTGTAACCTGTAAAATCCATTGTAGATAAACTACCATGTATGTATGCATCAATTATAAAAGGCTCTAACTTCTTTTTAATAAAATCGCACATTTGATTTATAGGCCTGAATCTTTTTTCTTTGTAATCTTCAGATTTATATTTTTTGTTTATTACGATAGTTGTCGCAGACAGGCTGGGCGACACACTATCAATATTGTTCCGCAAAAACTTTACCGAATCGGCAAGAGTCCTATATACATCATTAGATGTTTTTAACTTAAAATCAGGGTTCATATATACAATTTTACCGAGTTCCAAAACTGAATCAAAGAAAGTATTATTTATTTTTTTGAATATTGGTCTCATAATTCTACCTCTATTGGCGAGGTGATTACCATTGAACATATTGGTTAGTGCAAAATTGAGTGTGTTTTGGAATTCGCTGAGGCTTATTTGTCTCTTCTGCTCTGCTAATATAACATTGTTCATTCTAAGATTGAGCTTGTTTTTAATTCTATACCTTCACTATCCTATAAACCTTTAATCTTATTAATTATTGCCGTAGTAGAAGCATTTGATATCCTGGTAGCAATAACTACCCTGCCCCCGTATGATCTTATAATTTTGGCTTCGGGTAGCACTCTTCCCTGGTAATCTCCTCCCTTCACATGAATATGCGGTTTTATTAGTTTTATTATTTCCACCGGGGTAGGTTCATCAAAAATAACCACATAATCTACAAATTCCAAAGAAGCCAGTATCTGAGCCCTTTCATCGGCAGGAATAATTGGTCTATCCTCTCCCTTAATTAGTTTAACCGAGCGGTCGCTATTTATTCCAACAATCAGGACATCTCCGAGCTGTTTCGCTTCTTGTAAATAGGTAATATGTCCTACGTGTAGAATATCAAACACACCATTCGTAAATATGATTTTTTTTCCATCTTTTTTTAAGTAATCAACAATAGCTACAATTTGTTCCCTTGATTTTATTTTACGACTTACCCTGTATCCGGTGTGATGCTTAATAGCAAATTCTATCTCTTGTAATGTAGCAACTGCTGTTCCAATTTTTCTCACCACCACCCCTGCTGCCCAGGTAGCAATTTGTCCTGCATTGAGACAATCAATGCCGGACGCAATGGCAAGGGCAAGGCTTGCTGCCACTGTATCCCCTGCACCGGTTATATCACACACCTCGCTTGCAACAGAAGGTAAGTGAACCATTCTTCCGTTTTTATCAATTATCGCCATCCCCTCTTTGCCCATAGTAATAATCACCCAATCGGCATTGGTTATATTCCTAATCTTATCCGCTGATTTTTTTAATGTCTCATAATCATCAATCTTTATGCCCGTTGCCTTCTCGGCCTCCAAAAGGTTAGGAGTGATGATATAAGGGTTTCTATAAATAGTATAATCTGTCCCTTTGGGGTCAACTATTACCGGTATTTTCAGTTTATGACTTAAGGAAAAGAGAATACTACATAGTTCATTGTTTATGAGCCCCTTCTTGTAATCGGAGATAACAATAGAATTTACATTATTAATTAAAATTTTCAAACTTCTTACACACTCTGCCAAAACTTTCCCTGTTACCAACTTTATATCTTCATTGTCAATCCTCACCACTTGTTGATTGTGGGCTATAATTCTTGTCTTTTGAGTAGTAATACGATTTCCGTCTATTGTAATATACCGACTATCTATCTTCATTTGCCTCAATAAACTGACTAACTTCTTACCTTTCTGGTCAGCACCAATAATTCCAACAAGGAAGGGAATCCCTCCGAGGGCAGAAATATTTGCCGCTACATTAGCAGCACCGCCGGGAAAGTAAGTTGTTTTTTCTACCTTGGCAACAGGAACCGGTGCCTCGGGTGAAATCCTCTCTACTTTTGTCCATATATATTCATCTAACATAACATCACCGATAACGAGGACCTTTTTACCTCTTAATTGTGACAACCAAAGAGACAGAGATGGAGAATATAGATCTTTTAAATTATCAACCATATAGTTTATTGATAATTGCCTGACCGAGTAAAGGAAGCAAAATCTCGTGATGACCTACTATACTATAGCCACGCCCTCCCACCGTGGCGGGTCGCCGCACAACATTCTCAATAGCACGGTAGGGTTTCATCATATCTATGTTAACTGTCACAAAGTTATGTATTCTAGCACCCAGATTTTGGGCAATTGTAAATGCCTTCAGAAACACTTCGGGCAAAATGACTGCCGAACCGAGATTCACATAGACACCGCCACTCAAATTTGATACCACCGAGGTAAAAAGAAGAAAATCATTATAGCTTGCCTTACCAATTGCACTCCCATTGGCAGATGGATGCATATGGATAATATCGGTGCCGATTGCAACGTGGACAGTTACCGGAATTTTATGCTGATACCCCGCCACCATAATACTATAAGAACAATAAGGGGCACGGATTTTTAATAATTGCTCTGCCAACAATTGACCCATACCAGCCTTGTGATGTTTTAAAACTAAATTTATTGCCTTGTTCATCAACTCCCCTGTTTCCCTCGCCATACCGAAAGTTCCCGTTTTTAGTCCCTTTTGAACATCTTCCGATGTTGCTCCAATAAGGGCAATTTCAAAATCATGTATAGCCCCGGCACCATTTAAAGAAATTGCAGTTACAATTCCTTGCCTTATCAACTCTATAATAATAGGACTCAAACCACATTTTATTACATGGGCACCCACACCAACAATTACCGGCCGCTTATTCTGGTAGGCTTTAATAATAGCATTTACTATCTCCCTGAAGTCTTTGGCGGCTAAAATTTTAGGAAGTGCATCGAAAAAATCACCTGTGGTATTTGTAATTTCAGGTGGTTTGGCAAATTGTTTTATAGTTATTTTATTCTTGCGCTTTTTTAAAGGAATGGTGCGAATTTGATTCAGGGCTATTCTAATCATAGATTTCAAGAACAAACAAATTATTTTTAAGCAAAATATGCCTCAGCAATTTGTTTCATCGTGGATAAATCTTTAAAAGTCCTTGTGGTCCAGTATTTATAATCTCAAAGCAAAATTCATTCGGGTGTGTTTTGAGATATTCTAAAATTTCAACTCCTTTACCGTTGTTGAAAACATCGTGGCAAAGAATAACTCCTCTTTTAGAAAGTCTTTCCTTAAGAATCAGAAACTCCGCAAGTGCTGTGCCTTTTCTTGAATCAATGAATGCGATATCTATTTCTTTATCTTTGAGCCTTCCATTAAGTAATCTTCTTAATACATCTTCAGGGCCTGAATAATTTTTTAGCTCCTCATAGGCGGGATTTGTCGTTTCCTCGCGTCTAACACTGAGTGCCAAAAGGGGATGGAAAGTTTTGTGGTCAACATCTTTATTATTTCTCCAACAACAATGCGCGGAGTGGAGAATTAATTTTAGCACCAAGATTTAAACTCATATCAGGTGTATCCTGCCTATCAAGTTTACATGTAATGATTGACCAGGTCAACCCTACATTTTCGGCAAGATTTAATATACGGTTTCTCAGAATCTCCGGGCTATAAATGCGTGCAAAATGGCCATCAGCAGGTCCCCCGGGTAAAGTGGCGGTCGTATCAATTAGCAATTCCGCTTTTGAATCAAATGCACCGTAATGCTTAATATTCCAGCATTCTATGTATTTCTCTGAAATAAACAGTGGTATTATGGCTGCCTTACCACCGGGCTTTAACAATCGCGCAATTTCTTTGATAAAAAGAATATCTTTATCACCTTGAAAGTGCTCAAAGGCGTGGTGGCAGGATATTTTATCCACTGAATTATCCGGCAATGGAATACTTGATATATCACCGTCAATAGTCAATATACCGTCCTTCTCTTCGAATACATCATAGATTTGGTCATGTAGAATTAATTTGGCAGGATGAAAAGTATGCTTTATACCCAATAAGTAATTAGACTCACCACCCGCTGCATCAAGAATAACATCTTCTTCAGATATTTCAAGTAATTGGCTCGAAAAGAAAAATTCAAGCGCCTTTTTATGAGGATAAGAATAACCAAGGAATTCCGAGAGTTTAGCCAATTTTAGCCATTGCCAGAAGTCGTTTGAGCCCCGGTCAAATCTTATTATTTCTTTGCCTAACAATTTAGCAATTGCCTCATCTGACATCAAAATGGTTTCTTTATCGAGCTTTAAATTTCTCCCTCTATAGCCTCTCCATCTATTTTTAACGAATTGAATAATATCCACTGTAAACACATTTCTAAAAAACATCTCTACCCAAGTTTTTTTACAAAATCAATAATTGCCTGTGCTCGTTTTTCAAAAGTTATTTCTTTGACTGTATTATACGCATTCTCGGCAAGGCGGCGAGCAAGTTCTTTATCTTCAATCAATTTTTTAATTCCGTCAGCCAATGCCTTCGGATTCTCCGGTTCAA